>CBDUTM010000001.1:0-23304 GCA_965369985.1 uncultured bacterium
GTACCAGAGCCAACTTGAGAATCTTACTCCCAAAGTCCGGCATTTGGATGTGGATTATGTAGATTCCACTCGCAACCGGGAAGCCGTTCTGGTTCAGTAAATCCCACTTCATAAACTGAGTTTCATCTGCTTTATCCAGCACCCGAACCATCTGACCACCCAGATTAAAGATTCGTATGGTCGCCGTCTGAGGAAGATGGCTGAGAGTGACAAACTTATCGAAACGACTTGATTCCAACTCATGAAGCCCGTAGTAAGGATTTGGATACACGTTGATATTCTCAACATCATCCGCTACCATTGCCACATCTCCGACAGTAGCAGCCGTCGTGGAGAACGTGAACCCGTCAATACCTAATTGAAGCGGATTGGCAAATCTTGAAATATATTCATCACCTGTGGACCAAACGGAAGCTCCGCCCTGCTCGAAGAACAGCAGCCATGTGGCTGTTGGGTCATTTGGGGATCGCACCAGAAGTGCGTCATCGGTATATTCCTTTAGAAGGACAACAATATAATCTCTTCCGGCCATCCGCCAGAGCCCAGGGGCTGTTGTATTATCAGCTCCTTCACCATCCGCGTTTCTGTTCATTACCGCTACTTCTATCTGCATTCCGGCGCCAGCATTAGCCTCTAAATTCCACAGCTCAAAAGGAACACTTAGCTGAGCATTTATAGTCCCCACATCGGGATTGCCGAAAACAGGGGTGCTTGGCCATTGAGTAGAGAACTGACCACCTGCGGTTACAGGACTTTCGTTATCAGCCGCTACTCCGGTAAACCTGAATTCAAGATCCGGCTGAGCCTGATCAATTGTCGGTACCGGTGTACCTGAACCGAAAGTAGTATAAAATCCATCGGGATTGCCGAATAATGTTCCGGTACCCCACATCCTCAAGCGACCATCATCCGGATCAGCGTCAACAGTAAAAGAATTACTGAGGATATCAAGAGGCGCGCTATAACTTCCAGCAAGATTTATCTGGAAACTTCCGTCCACAACCGGTGCGGCGGGAAGACCAAAGACTTCACCGGTGAAAATGTCAACACCTCCCAATACTCCCTGGTCTTCAAGCTGAGTCACGCCTGTCGTCACATTCAATAGATTCCAGTGATTTTCAGTTTTGAAATCGAACCCAAGTTCCGTAATAGAAGCAGATCCAAATGCGTCAACAGTTGCAGAACCGAATGCGTCATCATACGCTTCCCAAGGCACTGCTATCGGGAAAGAGAACGGCGATACGTTCACCACGAAAACCACATCATTTTCGATACAGCCAAATTGGGTTCGAGCCATATCTCCCCATGTGACCGTATTTAAGCCTGTGTCGATCACACCATCAGGGAAGGTCGCGCAATTTTGCCCGGCGTCTGACCCCCCGCCCGCATCGCCCCAGCCACCACTGGTAATACCTGAACCTAATATTTCTATTCCGGCTGGCAGTGTCACCATAAAGCCATCAGCCCATTCGCCATCGGCAGAAGGAAGAAATGTGAGTGAGAATACAAGATCAAACGTTCCAATGTTTGCGGAAACGACTGCAGCTCCTGCTACTGTCGAAGCTGAGATATCCGTTAACTTTCCTACTCCCGGTGGATTGGAAGAATCAGCGCCCGCGAATTTCCACACGCCATCCAAATCAAGGAAGAAAAGCTGTTTATCAAAGAATACTTCGTAATCATCTCCTGTTAAATTACTCGGATCAACCACGGTTATATCAAGGAATGCGTCAGCAGTTCCGTCGTGTGTGACCACTATCTCTTCGGCAAAATCCGCAGAATAAGCGGTGCCCGGTACCGGAGATTGAGGAGTCAGCGCGAATATGACAGGACTCGATTCCAGAGTCTTGAACGGAGCTGTATCCTGAATCTCTTCAGGTAAAAAGGTATATGCCGTGAGTGCGAAGAAATACGTAATGCCGTTGGACATAGGCCTGCCTCTAAGTGCATCCCTGTCTGTAGAGAAGAACCTCTGAAGTCCGGAGTCAGTACCGAACTGCTTCGCCTGCGGTCTTATAAGACCGGATAGGGGATCAATGGCATCGTCCTCTATCACTAATACGTCGTTTGAAAGATCGAATGTAGCCAACAATTTTCCGTCCGCTAAAGATGACGCAGAGGTCGGAATCTGATAGACGTTATAGCCTTCAAAGACGAAGCCATTGCTGACAGCGTCTTCAACGCTCGCAATAGCAGCTGGGTCCGAGCCCCAATTGATTACGATCCTGCCATCAAGTTCCACAGTCTCTGCCCTGGGAGACGGCGGGCTTGGCAAATCAAAACCGTTGTCAAATGCAAACTGCGCAAAGTTGTCGACGAACTTCATTACGGTTACAGATGATAAGTTGTCCAGCCCTATTCCGCCGACATAAGCCACAACAATGTCCTGTGTATCGCCCAAAGCCATTTCGAACGGCCCTGTGGTCACCAGCATGCGCCTGTCTCCCGGAGGTAAAATTATCCCGTCGACCCACCCTGTACCTGTAACAGGATCGCCGGCAACCCAGAATTTTGTGGGATCACCAGTTAGAGGATCGAGTAGAATCTCTTGCACAGGAAATTCAGGACGCGGTAAAAAACCTTCCATCAGGTTAAACCATTGAAGTGTTCCCGAATATACACCCCGGTCAGGGTCGGATATATCCCCACCAGCACCGAAGAAGGTAAATGAAGACATTCCGAGTGTATCTCCGTCGGCATTTATCGGTCCCTGAAGGAAATCGTAACCTACGGCGGGTACGGGAATTCCTAAATCACCGAAATAAACGTTGTCCTTCTTGTTTGCGTTGTATACGAAACCAAGAGAAAGGGTCGTATCGTTTCCGACGAAATCATCGCCGAAATCACCCAAATCAGGATCCGCCCACTGAGTCACATACATTGTGTCTATGTGCGCGTCTGATGGTCCGTTAATCCTACCGGTATATATCAACCGAACATTCTTGAAGCTAATATTCCCAAGCGGAGACGTTGACGGAAAATCATACCCCCAGAGCGTCATCTGCATTTCGAGTCCGATAGACGGAGCTCCGGCCATTATAGCGTTAACGTCGCCGTCAAGGTCATTCGAAACGAACCACAAAGTCTGCGATGCGCCGGGAAAACCCGGAACATCAACGACAGGATCGTATGAACCGTTGCCATCAACGTCGTTGAACGGCGCTCCGGCTGCTGCAGGCCAATGATCCCAGTCGTGCTCATACTGAGCCCTAATTGCATCTATTTCCCCTTGCGAGACACTCTCTGCTCCTGTCAGGTTAAAGCTTGCGGCGTCGATCCTAAGGTCTGCTGTCTCCCAATCAGTCCTTACTCTCCAGACCTGTTGGTCGTCCGGATCCTCAAAACCGGTGGGAGCGCTATATGGATTAGCCACATACCCCACAGCCTTGCCTCCCTGAAGACCGTTCGACTGTGAACTGCCGCTCGCACGAACTTTCAATACTTCGTCATCGGTCACTTTGGCGCCCCACACGATACCTTCCCTGAATATAGCGCCTACTTGGGTACCTCTGGGATATGATCCGTTCCAACCGCCGCCGACGATGGCGTCGAAGAATCCGTTCGTAGCCACCCATGACTCAATGCTGTTGATATTGAGAATCGATTCGGTCGGTCCTGTCGCATCGGCAGATTTAGCCAGTCGTACCGGTCCGCGTGTTCGGGGGTTGTCGCTTGTATCTTTCGCAAAAGCGAAGCTTGTAAACAGCAGCATGAAGACTGCTGAGAAGATAACTATTGCCTTTAGCCGCATAATATCTTTCTCCCTTTAGAAATCATTCTATGTTAAAATTATCGTATTTTCCTTATCCATGAACTTAAAAATCTAAAAGTCCAGTTTAAAGCCTATCTGAATCTCTCGGGGTACACCGAAAAGATCGCGAATATTTCCACGGTCATCAATCAAATGTTGGCGATTTTCCAGATTAACAGCCCTATAAAGAGGCACAAATTCAGCTTCTTGTCCTGCAATAACCAACTCGCTCAGTTCAGGGCTTGTCAGGAAGCCGTCATCAAATGCGTCTCCTGTCCTGTTATATACGTTCAGAACGTTTCGCCTGTTGAACAGATTAGAAACGAAAACGTATACACCTGCGTTAAGTCCTCCGAGATCGAAAGCCTTATCCAGCTTCAGATCGGCCGTGAAGATCCAAGGTGTAACTGAACCTCCGATAGGTTCATTCGGTACCCTCGAGCGGGGGTCTGCGTCGTTAAGAAGAGCGCCTGTCTCGGCACGCCGTTGTGCCCCGGAACCCGATGAGGCTGTGAAAGAGTGTCCGCTGTTGAAATTGATCAGCAGGTTAGCACCGCTGTTCCCTAAGAGTTGCATCGGTCCCTTGTCGTCTCCTGAGAAGCGGTAGTCCAGGATCAATGAGCCCCGATGCCGCTGTTCAAACCTTAACGGCGTGATGTATTTCGGAGGTTTTATATCCCGCTCCGTAGCTGAGAGCCGTGAGTTCGGGAACGAATTGGTCCCTTTCGCAAAGCCGAGCGTATAGTTGACAAGCGTCTGAATACGATCAACACGTCTTGTGCGCATCGTAAACTCAAAACCCCTCGTTACGTTGAAGTCACCATTTACAAATACGTTGTAGTCTCCTCCATCCTGCCCGGGATTGATTTTAAACCGATCTATCGTCAACTGACCTTCGGTGCTTTTATAGAAGGCAGTGATATCAAAAGAGGCTTGACTTGAGAATTGATAATTGAACCCTATTTCATACTGCGTAGAGACAATCGGCTCTATATCGAAGCCTACAGGGTTGGGGATGAAAACAGCTCCACCCAAAGCGAATCCCATCGTTGCCCTTCCCGCGTATGCATTAATTAAATCGGGGAAAGAAGCAAATTTTCCGTATTGGAGATGGAAGACCGTCCTCTCGCTTATGGGGAACGCCAGTCCGAATCTCGGCTGGATCTCGGTTTTAGAATCTGCTTTTTCCGAAATGTCGATAATTGAATTCGTCTTGTCATAACCCGGATTCGCTGAATCCGCTAAGTGCCAGGTGTCAAGATCAAAATTATCAAGCCTTACGCCGACGTTAACGATTATATCATTGAATTCTATCTTATCGTTCACGTACAGCGAAGCGAATTTGGGATGTTTTGCATCATCGGGTCCGTCATTCACTTCATTGCCGAACTCATCATAACCATATCCTCCACCTGAGCCTCGCCTAATTGCAAGGGCCGCCCTATCTGTCCCATCAAGCAGCTCCTGCCTAAGCCCTGCGTCGACACCGATTTGAGAGTTTAAACTGACGGTGAGTCCTGCACCAAGTGTGTATTGCCGAATTTCACCGCTTCTCAGATTAGCGCCCACCCTGATCTCATGGCTCCCATGCTGAGTTATCAATCCTCCGCTTAGATTTGTGTAGGTTTGTTCTCTCTTGAAATATCCTGTCTGCAAACGTCCCGGTCTGTCAAACCTGAAACCGGCAAAGTTGTAATATCTTGGATTAACATACCTTGAGTCATAAGCCCAGTCAGCGTTGACTTCCGCTACCCTGTCGCCATCCCCGGAATCAAGCTGTTTAGCCATGTTGAATTCGCCGTCAGTTATAAAATTCGGGTCATAGTTGAACTGGTTTATAGTCGACTGACTTGCTGTAAAATTGATTACCGTGTTCTCCGAGAGGAAATAGTTCGCCTTTAAGCTAAATAGGCTGTTCTCGTCATCCCTCTGCTGGAGCCTTCCTAAATTGAATATGTCACGTATTGGAGCAGCGCTTAATCTGCGTTCGCGAGTGGACAGAGCGGCACTGAATCTCAAAACCAATGGATTCAGATCATATTGCAGATTACCGTTAAACGTAGTGCGACTGTCATCCCGTCCGGGGACTGCGCCGCCATCCCACTTAACAAGGGCTGAGTCTCCTTTCGTTCCGCCGTCAGAGCCTGTATCCTTCAGATAACCAAAGTCAAACCCTTTAAAGAACTGCGGGGCATAGTCATCTCTCTGAGTATTTCGATAAGCCGCAAAATATCTCAGTCCGCCAAGTGGCCCTGAGAGCGTAGCAGTTATATCGTTGTATCCATATTCCTCGGTATCACCAAAGCTATCAGCGGCTCCGTCCGTCTCATACCGAAGTGAACCGTGAAACGAGGAGGTTCCCGTCTTAAATGTCTGCTGAACGATTCCAGAGGCTCCGCCTCCGATATCCGCGCTGAATCCGCCAACTAATACTTTCACCTCGGCGAGAGCTTCGGGGATCGTGGTTACGTTAGTCCCTGCTGTGGAACCAACTGCTCCGCCAGTAGATACGCCTTCGATTTGGAATCCGGTTTCATCAGAACGCCCGCCGCGTATAAAGACCCGTGAATTATGAATAACAACACCTGCCTGTAATCCCATGAACTTAGTTGCACTCCGTGTCGCTAAATTCTTAAGCAACTCAGCAGGTACCGATCTAACTACGCTGGTAGCTGTCAAATTCACAAGAGGTTCCTGCGCGGTGATTACTACAGATTGACCGGCTACAGCGGTGGATGACATACTAAAATCTAAATTAGTTGTAAGATCGCTATTAACCTTCACGTTCTCAACCGTCACGACCGCATACCCTATAAATGTAGCTTTAATTTCGTACGTGCCTATCGGTACACTTAAAATTGTATATTTTCCATCCGCGTCCGTCGAAGCACCCATAGCAGTTCCAACAACTAGGATGTTTGATCCTGTAAGGGGCTCATTGGTTTCGGCATCCAAAACCGTTCCGGATATCTTCCCATCGACACCTGCCAGGATGAGTGACGGTATCATCAATAGTACCGCAAACGCAATTAAACTTCTCATAAGTTACTACCTCCTGCTTTTACTGTTAGCGTAGCATCATCTTTTATATCTCTAAATCGAGTTTCTTTAATCAAATATTTCTTCCGCAAAAATATTGTTCTGCACGGTGCAATATAATTATCACATCATGCCTCGTGATACCTTAACTCGGTATCGTTAATTTTTTATTATCTATAAAAAGTGTTTATGCACAGAAGCTATATATCTTAGTTAAATTTGTCAAGTAATATTTTCAATTATTTTATTTTTATCTATTAAGGCTTAATTATCAATATTAAATAAATATTGGTTCTTGTTTACCTATGATTTTAAGAAGTAAAAACTACGAATATTATCGCTCTTATATATAAGGTATAGAAAACTTGTAATTTATCTCCGTAGATGTGACCTCACAAACTATAATCCAAACCTCCACACCAAGAGATTTTGCCTTCATTAATGAAGATGCAAATTTAGGATCTCTTTCCCAATGAGGCATAAATTCCCGAACATCGGATCGTTGACATACAAAAAGTACACCGGCGCCTGACCCGGATTCTTTCAATTTTGAGAGCTCTTCCATATGTTTTTTCCCTCTTTCGGTCACCGCATCGGGGAACATTGCAACTCCATTTTCGACAAGTGTCACCGATTTAACCTCAAGAAAAAATTTTGAATTTTTTTTCTCCAGAAGAAAATCGAGCCTGTGGTTACCCACTTTTACTTCTGCTTTTTCTAAATTCCAATCCCTCAAAAACGGAAGTTCTTTTTTCTCTAACATTTGTTTAACCAGCTTATTGGGAAGGTTCGTATCAAGAGATATATACTGTTCTCCCGATCTGACCATGACCGTTGTCCACATCGTCCTTCTGTGTTTTACGGAATCAGGCACTTTTCGAACTCTCAATCGAACACCTCTTATCAGCAGTTCTTTCAACCTACCGGGGTCCGGTAAATGGCTTTCAACCACCTTTCCGTCGATTTCAACTAAGGTTAGGAATCTGTTTGGACGTTCAAGGAAAATAGCATCGTATAAAGGACCTTCGATTTTCATATTATGTTATAATAGAAAGAACGAGTAATTCCTACAATCAAATTATGCCGTCAACTGTGTTTGGAAATTACCGGATTTTAAAATGGTTCGTAAAAATAACTTGACATATGATCACTCTTCGTATATATTCAGCGTCGTAATGACGAACTCAACTACATTTAATTATTCATTTAACTATTGGTGGTATTTTAGCCTCGCAGAGGATATGCTAATGTAGATTCGTCCATATATAGTTAAGCATACTCACCTGCCAGGAAAGAATTCGGCGGGTTTTTTTATTTTATAAACAGTAGGAAAAACATGAAAACAATGACATTTAGTGACTTTAAGACTCTCTGTTTTAATAAGCAGAACACGGATAAAGGAATAATAGTGCCGGTATACAAAAAAATCCTGGCTGATCTCCTTACACCCGTAAATGCGTATTTAAAAATAAAAGAGCAATCAAATTACTCTTTCTTACTTGAAAGCGTTGAGGGCGGAGAGCGTATTGCTCGATATTCCTTTCTCGGATACCATCCGTCTGAAATAGTTTCTCTGACAGACGGCAAAGTGACGCACACTTCAGGAAAGGACTCAACCAGCTATGAAGGAAACGGTTTAGATAAATTGCGTGATATACTGTCAAAATATGAGCCGGTAGATGTATTGGGGCTTCCGCCATTGACATGCGGGGCCATCGGCTACATATCTTATAACTCAGTAAGATATTTCTTTAATCTAAACGGGAATTTTTCATCCACCGTCCCTTCTACGGACCAGCCACCTGATATGCAATTTGCCTTCTATCGGACCATTATGGCATTCGACCATTTCAAACATCAAGCCATCCTTGTAAGCAATGTATTCATCAATCAAAATGAGCTTAAATCCTTAAATGATAGAGACTTACAGGAGAAATATGATACTGCTTTAAACCTTATAACTTCATTTGAAACTTTGCTGAATAACGATGTTGATCATAACCCCAAACAAATTAAGATCGATGAGTATCGCGAAACATTTAAGCGGGAAGATTATCTAAAATCGGTCGAAAAGGCAAAAGAGCATATCGTTCAGGGAGATGCATTCCAGATAGTTCTCTCCCGTAGAGAAGAATTGGAAAACCACCCCGAGCCGTTTGAAGTTTATCGAGCGCTACGCACAATAAATCCTTCTCCGTATTTATTCTTTCTCCAGATGGATGACCAGGTAATTACCGGGTCGTCACCTGAGATGCTTGTTAAAGTTGATAACAGAACATTGCACGTACGCCCTATTGCGGGAACTCGCCCGAGAGGCAGCAACAAAGCCGAAGACGAAGCATTGGAGTCTGAACTCAGGAGAGATGAAAAGGAGCGTGCTGAACATGCGATGCTTGTTGACCTTGGTAGAAACGACGTAGGTAAAGTTTCAAAATACGGCACAGTAAAAGTATCAGAACTTATGGCAGTAGAGCGATATTCGCATGTGATGCACCTTGTCAGCAAGGTTTCGGGTGAACTTTCTGAAGAATATGATGCTCTTGATGCTCTAATTGCCACATTTCCCGCCGGCACTGTTACGGGAGCGCCCAAAAAACGCGCTATTGAAATTATTGATGACCTAGAGCCTCTGAGAAGAGGGATCTATGCCGGTGGCGTGGGATACCTTGATTATAAAGGGAACTTGGATACTTGTATCGCTATCAGGACAATAACTTTTAAGGACGGAAAAGCGTTCATTCAAGCCGGTGCGGGAATCGTCTTTGACTCTATCCCAGAAAACGAATATGAAGAATGCGGGAATAAGGCCAAAGTTCTCAAGGAAGCAATCGCCATGGCAGCAAAGGGTTTCAAGTGATTTCAGTAATAGATAATTACGATTCGTTCACTTATAACCTTGTTCAACATCTTGGTGAACTCGGTTCAGAGATCAAAGTTTTTACGAATGACGAAATCGGTGCTTCCGAACTTTTAGAAATGAAACCGGAAGCCCTCATAATTTCGCCCGGACCGGGAAGACCGAAAGAAACAGGCGTTTCTATGGAAGCCATTAAGTTACTTGGACCGACCATTCCTACACTCGGGATTTGTCTTGGCCACCAATGTATCGCCGAGCTGTTTGGAGGTAAAATCTGTGAAGCTACCGAGATTCTTCACGGAAAGACATCCCTAATCAATCACGAAAAGCACAAATTGTTTGACAACATATCAAATCCTTTTAAGGCGACCCGATATCACAGTCTTGTGGTAGAGCCTGAATCTATGCCTCAAGAGCTGGAAATACTTGCCACTTCCGACGATGGCACTATCATGGCTCTTGCTCACCGTGAATACCCGATATTTGGGATGCAGTTCCATCCTGAATCCATTTTTACCAATGTAGGGATGCATTTGCTTCAAAACTTTCTAGCCATAGTAGAACAACATAATTCGAGGAAGAAATGATCGAATCGTTTATATCGACAATTATGAGCGGCACTTCATTAAGCCGGGGCGAAGCTTCGGAAGCTATGAGCTTCGTTATGAGCGGAGATACTCCCGCCACTCAGATCGCCGCATTTTTAACTGCATTGAGAATGAAAGGAGAAGATGCGGAAGAAGTTACAGGATTTGTTGAGACCATGCGAGCAAACGCCACACCCGTTTCCACCGATGGCGAGATGATTCTGGATATGTGCGGTACCGGAGGGGATGGCGCAGGTACATTTAATATCTCCACAATAGCATCCATCGTAGTAGCCGCCGGAGGAGTCACAATTGCGAAACATGGTAACAGGGCTGTCTCATCACAATGCGGCTCAGCGGATCTGCTTTCAGAGCTTGGAGTAAATATAGAAATGCCCGTAGATTATTTAAGTTCATGCCTTAAAGAAGTGGGAATGGCTTTCCTTTATGCTCCACTTCTACATCCTGCGATGAAATATGCCGCCGGACCGAGGCGCGAATTGAAGATGAGGACAATTTTTAATCTTTTGGGGCCGATGACCAATCCATCCAATCCCACATTACAACTAATGGGTGTCTACGATTTTGATCTTGCCGGACTCGTAGCTGAAGTGCTTAAAAATGTCGGTGTAAAACGTGCTTTGATCGTACAGGGCGCTGACGGATTGGATGAAGTAACGCTTACAGGTGCAACAAAGTGCATGGAACTCAAAGATGATTCTATAGATGAGATTGAACTCACTCCTGAATCGTTCAACCTCCCTCCGCTTAAAATTGAGGATATATCAGGAGATTTTGATCCGAAAACATGCGCGCTTATCGCCACCGAAATTCTATCCGGAAATAAAGGACCTAAAAGGGATATAGTAGTAGCGAATGCATCCACAGGATTATTTTTAGGGGGAAAAGCAGATACATTCGAGGATGCCGCTAAATTAGCGGAAGAGATCATCGACTCCGGTGATGCCGCAAATCTCCTCAACAATTTAAAGGAATTCACCAACCGTAAATGAACAAACTGGATAAAATAATTTCTGACAGGAAAGAATCCATCACTAAACGGATGAATGATAAATCTATATCGAAAACGAGAGCCGCCGCCGAAGCAATGCCACCTGTTCTTGATTTTCGCTCTTCACTCGTAAGCAGAGATTCAAAAACCAGTATAATCGCAGAAGTGAAAAAATCTTCGCCATCCGATGATTTTGGCGGAGACAGTTTAAATGTTGTTGATATAGCGCGCGGTTATGAAGAAGCCGGAGCGGCCGCGTTGTCTGTCCTCACTGAAGAAAATTACTTTTTAGGTTCAATTAACGACCTTCGGACGGTGAAAAAATCCGTTCATATTCCTGTTCTTTGCAAGGATTTTATCGTTGACCCGTTTCAGATCTATGATGCGAGAGCGGCAGGAGCTGATGCTGTGCTTCTCATAGCTGCGGTTTTGGATTCTTATGAACTGCACGATTTTATATCTATTTGTAGGACAATTGGCATTACCCCATTTGTGGAGGTAACAAACACTTCTGATATTGATAAGGCATTGAACTGCAAAATCGATTGGATCGGAATAAATTGCAGGGATCTTAGAACATTCGAATTCGATTTGAAGAGATTTGCTGAGCTGTTGCCCCTTATTCCGAATGATTTTCTCGTGGTGGCTGAAAGCGGAATTAAAAACAGGCAGGATTTGAAGTATATCAACGATTTGGGCATATATGCCGCATTGATAGGTTCGCTGTTTATGAAAACCGAAAATCCGGGAGAAGCACTGAAAAATCTGATCGGGGCAAGTGATGACTAAGGTTAAAATTTGCGGAGTCACGAATATCGAAGATGCGCTTTACTCTTCCAAACTTGGAGCGTCGTTTATCGGTATGATATTTTACACAGAAAGTCCGCGCTTCGTAACTTACGGAACAGCTTCAAAAATCGTTTCTTCTCTGCCCGGTGAAGTCATACCTGTTGGCGTTTTTGTAAATCCGACGCTTGAAGAAATTATCTCCGCAATAAAAAATACAGGAATCAAAGCAGTTCAGATCCACGGCGATCTGAATCTTGACGGGTTAAAGCAATTGAATATTATTAAAATTCGTGCTCATGGAATTAAAGATTCATTCGATTTTGATTCTGCTCACTCTGATAATTACGATTATTTACTTCTCGATAATTCTGTCATAGGTCAATACGGGGGAACCGGTAAGACTTTTAATTGGGAGAACATACCCTCCTCTATCAATAAGGATAAACTCATACTCGCCGGAGGTTTGAATTCCGAAAATATCGGGTATGCCATAAAGAGTGTAAACCCGGCTATTGTTGACGTATCAAGTGGAGTAGAATCCTCACCCGGAATCAAAGATAAGGCAAAACTAATAGAATTTTTTAATTCTGTGCCTGTCCGACTGATGCCAGGCAGGGAGAATGCAAATAGTGGATTTTAAAAATTATAATTTGCCCGATGATAAAGGGCATTTCGGAATATACGGAGGCAGCTTTGTGCCTGAAACATTGGTGCCCGCTCTTGCTGAGTTAGAAAAAGCCTATTTTGAGGCTATGAATGATCCGGAATTTAACAACGAGTATGATCAATTATTAAAAAATTATTCCGGCAGACCCACACCTCTTTATTTCGCTGAAAAACTCACAAAGAGAGCCGGTGGAGCGAAGATATATTTAAAACGCGAAGACCTTGGACATACAGGTTCTCACAAGATAAATAATACACTCGGTCAGGCGCTCCTTGCGATGCGGATGGGTAAGAAAAGAATCATAGCAGAAACGGGCGCTGGTCAACATGGTCTCGCTGTAGCCACAATTGCTGCGAAGTTCGGTCTGAATGCGGTTGTGTATATGGGTCGAGAGGATACTATACGCCAATCTCTGAATGTTCATAAGATGCGGCTTTTGGGCGCTGAGATCATCCCGGTGGATTCGGGCAGTAAAACACTCAAAGATGCGGTCAATGAAGCTATCCGCGATTGGGTTACCAATGTTGAAAATACATTTTATATGATCGGCTCTGTTGTCGGCCCTCATCCATATCCGCTTATGGTTCGTAACTTTCAGCGCGTTATCGGCCTTGAGGCGATGGAGCAATACGAATCTACCGGAAATTCACTCCCTGCAGCTCTCGTAGCGTGCGTCGGCGGCGGCAGTAATTCCATAGGTCTGTTCCACCCTTTCCTCAAAACTGATGTTGATATTTACGGCGTCGAAGGAGGAGGGAAAAATATGGAATTAGGAAATCATTCCGCCACACTCACAGCCGGCTCACCCGGAATACTTCACGGAAGTATGTCGTATATCATCCAGGATTCGGAGGGTCAAATATCTCCTGCCGACTCAATTGCCCCCGGATTGGATTATCCCGGTGTTGGTCCGGAGCATTCATTCCTCAAGGATTCCGGTCGAGTAAATTATTCTTCAGTTGATGATTCGGAAGCGATCGAGGCATTTGAAATATTATCCCGAGAAGAAGGCATAATCCCTGCCATTGAATCTTCTCACGCGATTGCAAAAGTGCTGCAAATTGCCTCCAATTACGCAATAGATGAAGGAATAATTGTCTGCCTATCGGGTAGGGGCGATAAGGATTTTTCTCAAGAAAACATTACAGGCGGAAGTTCAAATGGAGAATAGACTCACAAAACTCATAAGTGAGATGAGTGATTCAACTAAAACTCTGTTGGTTCCTTATATGGTTGCGGGCTACCCGTCATACGAAAGATCGTTAGAAGCATTTGAACTGTTTGCCGAGGAGGGTGCGGACATAATCGAGATCGGAATGCCGTTTTCCGACCCACTCGCCGACGGCGTAGTAATTCAGCAAGCCTCAACTATCTCGTTGTCCAACGGCAACAAACTTGAGGATGTTTTCGGATTAGTCAGCTTTTTAAGAAAGAGCATGGAAATTCCAATTGTGTTAATGGGTTACTTAAATCCCATTTATAAAATGGGCATAGATTCTTTCCTCTCAAATTGCGCCCTGGCAGGGGTCGATGGGCTTATCATCCCTGATCTTACTCCTGAAGAGGCAGATGAATTTGTGACTTCCGCTCATGAACGAAATATTTCCACCATTTTCCTCGTTGCCCCGAACACTACTGACGAACGGATAAAAACCATCGCCGAACTCTCCACGGATTTTGTTTATTGCGTCTCATTATTAGGAGTCACCGGCTCAAATGACGGGTTGCCGGAAGACGTTGGAAATTATCTTGATCGCGTAAAAAAACTCTCCGGCAGAAAAACGCTTGTGGGTTTCGGAGTTAATTCAAGAGAGACCGCTGCTCAGCTAATGCCGTTTGCTGATGGAATAGTAATTGGTAGCGCTATTGTTGAACGCGTGAACGGAGAAGAAAACTCTCTGAATGATTTGAGAACTTTTTTAAAAGAACTTAGGGAAACACTCGATAAATGAATGACACTAATGATAAATTAGCCGAATTACGAAAAGAAATAGATTCAATCGATAGCCGCTTACTTAAACTTTTCAACGAAAGAGCGCGAAACGCAATTGAGATCGGTGTTATAAAATCCAATGAAAAACAGGAGATATACGATCCTGAAAGAGAAAGAGAAATCATCAAGAAAATGTTGGGACAAAACGAGGGACCTCTTGATGAAAATGCGGTTATCGGGCTTTTTCAACGGTTGATCGACGAATCAAGAAAAGTCGAAATCAATGCAAGTAAAACAATTACGAAACCTAAAAATTAATTAAAAGAGAAAAATATGATTATTGTAATGGAATCAAATGCCGAAGAAAGTGAAATACAGGATGTAATATCACGTTTGAAATCAATGAACCTTGAAATTACCCGTTCAGACGGTGTAACTCAGGTTGTCTTAGGAGTTATCGGTCTGACAGGAGATATTGAGCTCCGCGAGTTCGAACTGATGGAAAATGTAAGTCACGTAGTCAGAATTTCTGAACCTTATAAGAGAGCAAGCCGTGCTATGCATCCTGAAAAGACCATCATTAACGTTCGGGGCGTTGAAATAGGTGGCGATAATGTTATCATCATGGCGGGTCCGTGCTCAGTGGAATCTAAAGAGCATATCATGGAAATGGCGGAAATAGTCAGCAAAGCGGGAGCGAAAATTTTGCGTGGCGGTGCGTATAAGCCGCGTACCTCTCCATATTCGTTTCAGGGACTCGAAGAAAAAGGTCTTATTTATATGCGTGACGCAGCGGATGTTTACGACCTTGCAGTCGTAACAGAAATTATGGATCCTAATCTGATACCGCTGATGACTGATTATACAGATATTTTTCAGGTCGGAACCCGGAATATGCAGAATTATTCGCTACTCAAAAAGCTGGGCAAAACGAAAACACCCGTTTTGCTTAAAAGAGGGCTATCCGCGACTATTGAAGAATGGTTGATGTCCGCTGAATACATCATGGCGGGTGGAAACCCCAACGTGATGTTGTGCGAACGCGGAATCCGAACTTTCGAAGGTTACACCCGGAATACATTTGACATTTCTGCTATTCCCGTGGTCGAGAGCCTGAGTCATCTGCCCATCATCGCAGATCCGAGTCACGCAACAGGAAGGCGGGATAAGGTAAGCCCTGTAGCCAGGGCATCAATTGCTGCCGGTGCGGACGGACTCTTGATAGAGGTGCATTCCGACCCCGAAAACGCCCTTTCCGATGGAGCGCAATCGCTTTATCCGGAGCAACTTTTGCAGCTCATGAACGAAATAAAAATTATTGCCTCAGCAGTGAGCAGGTCCGTAGAGTAGTGTATTCAAAAGTCACACTGATCGGCACCGGTCTTATCGGTGGATCATTAGCGCTTCTGCTGAAGCGCTTAAAGCCTGAGATAAAAATCAACGGTGTGGATCTGCCTGAAATTATTACTTCCCTACCGGCAGATTCACCTTTCGACAATTTATTCACTCCCGAAAACTTAGGCAATGCCGTGGAAGATGCTGATCTGTCAGTGCTGGCTGTTCCAAATAATCAAATACTAAAAATTCTCCCTGATGTCCTTTCCATGGCGAAAAAAGGTTCTCTGGTTTGCGACGTAGGTAGCGTGAAACGGCCAATCATGGAGGAAGCATCCAAACACTCATCTTCCTTTATCTCCTTTATCGGTGGGCATCCTGTAGGAGGCTCGGAAGGACGAGGTTTTGAAGCTGCTTCCGCCGACCTGCTGAGCGGTGTACGGTTCATTATTTGCCCTGCAGAAAATGTATCGAAGGAAATAACTCTGTTGTACACACAGTTTCTTGAGTCGTTAAATTTTAAGGTGCTGGAAATGGAAGCGTCTGTTCATGATAAACTGATAGCCTATACTTCCCATTTACCACAATTACTTTCCACAGCGCTCTCGTTGTCCGTCGGCTCGATGGATAATGCCGAGTTGACTGTGGGTCACGGATTTTCTTCCGTTACCCGACTCGCCGCGAGCCCTGCAAAAATTTGGGATGACATTTTCCAACTTAATAAGGAAAATCTGCTGGATGCTGTGGATACACTAACTTCAGTTGTCTCCGATTTGAAAGACAAAATTAAAAACGGATCAATCGAAGATCAAATGCTCCTGGCAGCTGAATTGAGATCTAAAATGTTACGGGATGACTAATGCAGCGGCTTATCGAACCGACAAATAAAATGTATGGCGAAATTTCATTGCCCGGCGATAAGTCCATTTGGCATCGCGCATTGATCATCGGCGCTATTTCCGAAGGCGAGACCGAGATCGTCGGCGAGCCCGCAGGCGATGATGTTTCATCTACTGAATCCTGCCTCAAACAATTAGGGATAAAAATATCCCATGATAACGGAAGGACTCTCGTCTCGGGTAACGGTGTGAATGGTCTGAAGAAACCTGATTCCGATTTGGACGCGGGAAATTCAGGAACTACGGTTCGTCTTTTGTCAGGTGTTCTCACTGCGCAGCAGTTTGAGTCTGTTATTGACGGCGATTCTTCGCTAAGATCACGCCCTATGGGTAGGATAGTCACTCCTCTCTCTTTGATGGGAGCAGAGTTGATTCCTTCAGATTCAGGCGGATGTCCATTAATTATAACCGGTACTCCGAATCTGAAAGCTGTCTCTTACAATTCACCTGTAGCCAGCGCGCAGGTCAAGTCTGCTTTGATTCTGGCAAGCATTTGCAGCGGGGTTGAGCTCGAGCTTTCTGAACCGTTTCCTTCAAGAAACCATACCGAGATCATGTTGCGGCAGTGCGGAGTAAATATAGGCAACGAAGGAAATTCCATCCGTCTGGAGAGGAATGCTAAATTAACCGGTACCGTTTTCAACGTACCGGGCGACTTTTCTTCTGCGGCGTTTTTCATAACCGCCGCTCTTATGCTT
The DNA here is from genome assembly GCA_965369985.1 of uncultured bacterium. GTDB lineage: Bacteria > Fidelibacterota > SORT01 > SORT01 > SORT01 > JACZTG01. The sequence goes on from CBDUTM010000001.1 coordinate 17,568, forward strand.
CCCGATAGCAAGATCACCTTGCGAGATGTTGGGCTTAATCCAACCCGGACAGGCTTTCTGAATGTTCTTAAAAAAATGGGAGCTGATATCACCGTAACTTCCGCAGAAAATGTATCAGAAGAAAGTCAGGGAGACATCACGGTTCGTCATTCCAAACTGAAAGCCGTCACAATTACGGCAGACGATGTTCCCTCAATTATCGACGAACTCCCTCTCATCGGAATTTTAGCGACTGTCGCTGATGGAACTACTCTCGTTTCGGGCGCATCGGAACTAAGAGTAAAAGAATCTGACCGTATTTCCCAACTTGTTAAGGGATTGCAAAACATCGGTGTCACAACGAACGAATTTGAAGACGGGTTTTCGGTGGAAGGCGGTCAGAAAATATCAGGCGGAAGAGTCGATGCGGGGAAAGACCACCGGATCGCAATGTCTTTCGCGATCGCCGGACTCGCGTCTGCTAATGGCGTGACTGTCGAAGGCTCCGAGGCGACATCTGTCTCCTACCCTTCCTTTTTCAGCGATTTGGAAAAATTAAGTGAGTAGTCATAACATTAAACTTGGGGTTTTGAAGTTCTCTGCCACACCGTCGATCTCCCCTCTGATGAACAAATTATTTATGAAGAAGCTCGGTATCAGCGGCAGCTATGAGACTTTTTCAATTTCTCCATCCGATCTGGAGCAGTTTATGTCAGGTGAAAAAATCAGTTCTTTAGACGGCTTCAATGTGACGATCCCTCATAAACAATCAATCGCAGGATTTATGCGCAACCTCACACCTGAAGCAACCATCGTGAGTGCCGTCAACACTGTCGCCATTAGGGACGGAGAATATTTCGGACACAATACAGATACTGCAGGATTCAAAAAAGCGGTTGAAATGTTGGATCTTGGGCTGAAAGAAAAAGATGTTTTACTTTTCGGCGCAGGCGGCGCGGCTCGTGCTGTCGTTCACATTCTCGGAAATCTCGGAGTCTCAACCATTTATGTCCGAAACAGAACAGCATCTAATGCTATTAGACTTTCTGACATCCTGAAAAACAGCGAAAGCAAAACAGAATTGGTAGTTCTTGAGGATCCGAATGATATTCCATCATCAGCTGAGATCGTGATCAACGCTCTCGCCGGAGGAATATTTGATGCGAACTGGTTAGACGATCTGCCCGAATTGAGATTTTTTTATGATATTAATTACGGCGAAAACGCTTTCAATAAATCACTTTTGAAAGAAGGAACGGGATATTCAGATGGTTTGAGTATGCTCGTATATCAAGGATTTGAATCCTTGAAATTCTGGCTGGACAAAGAAATTCCCGACGACGGCATCACCGAATCCGTCCTCACTGAACTTAAGGGAGAAATTTAAATTGGATAAATTACGGTTTTTGACTGCCGGTGAATCGCACGGCAAAGCGCTTGTGGGGATCCTTGAAGGCGTTCCCGCCGGCTTAAGAGTCACTGTCGGGGAAATCGACAAAGAACTCCGAAGGCGGCAGCAGGGTTATGGTCGGGGCGGCAGAATGAAAATAGAGAATGACCATGCTGAGATTATCTCGGGTGTGCGCAATGCGCTTTCCATGGGTGGTCCCATTTCGCTTATGATCGAAAATGCCGATTGGGAAAATTGGAAAGAACAGATGGCTGTGGAAGAGATAACTTCTGAAATAGAAACGGTGACCGTACCGCGACCGGGTCATGCGGACCTGGCGGGGCATTATAAATTCGGCCACGACGACCTCCGGAATGTGATCGAGCGTTCCAGCGCGCGTGAAACCGCAATGCGTGTAGGGCTCGGCGCTGTTGCTAAACTATTGTTGTCTGAATGCGGGATCACCATAGGAAGCCATGTTATCAGCATAAACGGTGCCCGTTTATCTGCGCCGAAAGATGATCTTTCGCCTCTCGAACTAAACGAATTGGCAGACGCGTCCCGTGTCCGCTGCATTGACGAGAATTCTTCGGAGAAAATGGTGGACTCGATTAAATTAGCCGTTAAAAATAAAGATACGGTGGGCGGAGTATTTGAGGTGGTTGCCGCCGGACTTCCTGCGGGTTTGGGAAGTTACACTCATTGGGACAGGAAACTCGACGGAAGGATCGCGAAAGCCGTTATGAGCATTCCCGCTATCAAGGGAGTTGAAGTCGGTCCCGCGTTCGATAATGCCGCTCTTTTCGGTTCGGAGGTTCATGATGAGATCCTTCCCGGAGACGGCGATTATATCAGACCTTCCAACAGAGCAGGCGGATTGGAAGGCGGCGTCACCAACGGTAAACCGATAGTTGTCCGTGCCGCTATGAAACCGATATCCACGCTCCGGCAACCCCTCAAGTCGGTGGATATTTCAACAGGAAAAGAAGTTGATTCCCGCTATGAACGTTCGGACGTTTGCGCAGTTTCCGCAGCGGCTGTAATTGGCGAAGCGATGCTCGCTCTCGTGCTTGCGGATGCGCTGCTGGAAAAATTCGGCGGAGATTCAATGGAGGAGTTACTCGCTCGTGTCCCGAAAGAGTAACATATACTTACTGGGATTTATGGGTGTGGGCAAAAGCAGTGTCGGCAAATTGCTGGCTGAGAAACTTGACCGTCAATTTTTCGAGATTGACGATCTGATCGTAGAGAGCGCCGGGAAACCGATAACAAAAATATTTGAGGAAAATGGTGAAGAACATTTCCGGCAATTGGAATCTGACGCGCTGAAAAGTGCAGCGGAAGAAAATAACGCCGTTATCTCCTGCGGCGGTGGAATCGTTATGAAAAATGAAAATATGCAAATTATCAGCGAAACGGGAACCAGCGTTTTTCTTAGCGCGGCGATCGATACGCTGATAGAACGAATAGGCGATTCCAGCGGACGACCGCTCCTTAACGGAATACAGGACGAAGAAAAATTTGAGAAAGTAAAAAACTCGGTGGCGTTGAGACTCCCGAAATATCTAACGGCGGATATCACATTGGACACAAATGACAAAACCCCTGAGGTTATAATCGATGAACTCGTTGGAAAATTGAGTATATGAACGAAAATCAAAAAAAACTGATCGTAGAGCTGGGTTCCCGCTCGTATCCCGTCCGGATAGGCAGCGGAATATCATCCTCTGTCGGAAAATATTTAGCTGATCTGAATGCAGGAAAACAAGTCGCTGTCGTCACTGACGATAATGTGGCGAAGCCTTATCTTCAGCTCGTAGTTGAATCGCTTGGATCGGCAGGATTCGGCGTTACTCCCTTGATAATACCGCCCGGCGAAGCATCAAAATCATTATCAGTGGTCTCTGATCTGCTTGACACGCTCCTGACCGGGCGTTTCGAGCGAAACTCAACCGTTATTGCGTTAGGCGGTGGAGTAGTCGGCGATGTGGCGGGTTTCGTCGCCGCTACACTTCTACGGGGCGTGAATTATATTCAACTCCCTACCACACTTCTTGCGCAGGTGGATTCCAGCGTCGGCGGAAAGGTGGGGATAAATCACGCAACAGGGAAGAACCTTATCGGGGCTTTCTATCAACCGAAGGCGGTCATCATCGACACCGATTTCCTCAGCTCCCTCCCGCAGCGGGAGATCTATTGCGGAATGGCGGAGGTCATTAAATACGGACTTATACTCGACAGCGATTTCGCCGAATCAGTTTCCGACAATTTCCCGGTTCTTATGGCGAATCAGGACGCTTCTCTTCTTACGGAGATGATCAGACGATGCGTGGAGCTAAAGGCTGATGTGGTGCGTATAGACGAAAAAGAGGGCGATTACCGCAGGATATTGAATTTCGGTCATACTATCGGGCATTCTGTTGAGGCGGCTATGCCGCGCGGCGCCGTCAGTCACGGTGAGGCGATAACGTTCGGGATGCGGGCTGCTCTTCGCCTCTCTGAAATGCTCAGTCTTCTCAGTTCTGATGCGGCTGCAACAGCGTTCAATCTGTTAGATTCAATTCCCGTTCCCGATTCTGTGAAAGAATTGGAGATCGATAAAATAATCAAGACCATGAGATCAGACAAAAAGGTTAAAGACGGCGAGCTGCATTTCGTGCTGCTCACTGATATCGGCAAAACTGTTATCCGTTCCGGTATCGAGGAAAAGATCATAAGAGATTCCATTGAACAAACACAACAGGCTATGAAATGAAAATAATTGTTATTAACGGTCCTAATCTGAACCTTCTCGGCGAACGCGAACCCGATATTTACGGCACTATGACGCTTGAAGAACTCAACGAAAAAATCAGTGATTATGCGCGGGAAAAGAATATCGAACTCAGCTTTTTCCAGTCAAACCACGAAGGTGAGATAATCGACCTGCTTCACAAGTATCGCAACGAATGCGACGGCTATATTCTCAATCCCGGAGCGTTCACGCACTATTCCTATGCCATCCGCGACGCGGTAGCGGGCATCGCCCCGCCTGTGGTAGAAGTGCATCTCAGCGATATAAATTCCCGCGAGGAATTCAGGAAGATCTCCGTCATAGAACCTGTCGCCGCAAAACAGTTTGCCGGCGGCGGCATCAACAGCTATCTGAAAGCGATTGATTATTTGCTTCTATAACTTCGATTAAAGCCTGATGCATAGTTTTACGCAACTCATATAACCCTTCCAAAAACATAGAATTTGGAATGACTTTAAGAGCTAATTATTCAGGTAACTCTGGTTCTTCGAATTCAGCCAGTTCGCCAGTCAGGCTTTCAAGAAACTCAACCAGATCCGCTTTATCCTGTTCCGAAAGATTCAATTTCTTCATATCGGTACTGAGGTGCGAATTCGGAGTACCTCCTTTATCATAATAATTTATAACTTCTAATAGGGTCTTCTGACTACCATCGTGCATATATGGTGCAGTCTTTGCTATCTCACGCAATGTAGGAGTCTTAAAAGCTCCTCGGTCCAAATCATCTTTTGTTAGATCGTGTCGACCTAAATCAGGATTTTCCTTCTCCATTCCTACACCGATATTTCGGTAATTTTCATCGGTAAAATTAAATCCAACATGACAGGTTACACAGTTAGCCTTATTCTCATTCTCAAACAGGTCAAAACCTCTCTTGGCAGATTCTGAAAGTGCCCCATCCTCTCCTGCTTTAAAACGGTCATACGATGAGTTTCCGGAGAGCACAGTTCTCTCATAAGACGCAATCGCCTTCGCGATACCTTCAGATGAGACCTCTGTCCCGAACACACTTTTGAATTTCATTCTATATCCTTGAATAGTATTGAGCTTTTCTACCACGGCTTCAAGGGTGTTGCCCATTTCTATCGGATTTTGTATTGGGCCGAGAGCCTGCGCTTCTAAATCTTCCGCTCGACCATCCCAGAACTGCTCTACACTAAAGAGCCGATTAACCACAGTAGGCGCACTCCGGCCTCCTTTTTGTCCGTCGATACCGGTCGACACTGACATACCATCGGTAAAACCGAACTTCGGGTGGTGGCACGATGCACATGAGACAGTATTATCCGCAGAAAGCCGCGTATCAAAATAAAGCATTTTTCCGAGTTCAATTTTTTCAGCGGTGAGGGGGTTATCTTCAGGTATGTACTGAAGTTCAGGATCAAGACCTAAAGGGATATCAAGCGTAAATATCTCAGCCATCATTAGTCTATCTTCGGATTCGTTTTGCATTTCATTCTCAAGCCCTGAAGAAGGTTCGGTATCTTTCTCTCCGGGAGCAGGTTTCATGCATTGAAAGCCCAAAGTCAGTGTGGTTAAAATCAAGATCGAAAAGATCGTGTAGGGATTGATGG
>CBDUTM010000002.1:0-18123 GCA_965369985.1 uncultured bacterium
TTTAAAACTTCCACTTTTATATCACGATATCTTTTCTCCATCCACATCTTGCTTGTCAGAGTGGTAGCTTCTTCAGGCAAAGTGAGCAAAACAGATGAATCATCATCTGCTATAAACTGACGATGTGCCCACGAGTAACCCAATGCAAAAACTAACAGCGTCAAGACGGCAACAGAACTATTTAGGAAGAAGTTACCGGATTTGTTTTTCCTGTGCCCTAGACCGGTGGTAGATTTCAATGATTTTCGCTTGTTTCTACGTCTAACCATTAGGAAATCAGATCAAAGCTAGAGACAGATAAAAAAGAATTTTCAGTTATTGAAGAATTAAATAGTAGAAATCGTGTATATAGCATCCTTACCCGGCTAATAGGACTTAGTATCTCCTGAAGCGAGAATACGGATCTGCTCTATATCTTTGGTAATTATTTATGCTTAATTTAATTGCCATGTTTTCTGTGGGAAAATAGCTTATCTCACCACCACCAACAAACCTTCCTTGATTTGCGGAAGGAGAAGGTGTGTAAAAAGACTGTAACGGATCGTGAACATAACCGAGATTCAGATTAAGAAAGATCTTATCGTTAACGGGATAGAGAATCTGATTCATATACAAACCATATGAGTTCGAGCGTCCTCCACCTGAACCGAATCCGAATGAATAGCTGTGATTCATCTGTATATTTGAAAAGTCTAAAAAGCTTAATATAGAGCCACCATTATAGCCCGTCGGCATTCGGAGACTTTCTGAAATTGTCGGCGCCTTATCTTGATTTTTGTACTGGGAAAATCCGGCTACTGGCAATGATAATAAAAGCAGTGCTGTTAGTATTGTTCTATTCATTCGATTATCCCTTTAATACTGTTAATTCGCTTAGCTTACAGACCAATATATAGGCATAATCGCCAACTGTCAAGTAATTTTGACTACATTTCATGGAGATATTAAGTCAAAGGATGGCTGATTTTCCGAATCTCTTGCTTATAGTGAGGTGATAGGATAAATTTTGAATTGTAAATATTGAAAGGACGCGCGATTTGAAAGATCAGAACAAACTTGATGGAATATTCCGACCCGGATCAGTAGCGGTGATCGGCGCTTCAAGTAAGAGGCATTCGTTGGGCTGGGAAATATTGAATAACCTGATATTATCCGAGTTTAAAGGTAAGGTATTTCCGATAAATCCTAACGCCGATCAAATTCATAGTATTAAATCATATAAGTCGATACTTGATATCAAAGATGTGGTAGATCTTGCCGTCATTTCAATTCCCGCGAGTTCAGTACTAAAAGTAGTAAGGGAATGCGGTCAAAAAGGCGTTAAGGGTTTGGTGGTTATTACAGCCGGATTCAAAGAAATTGGTGGCGAAGGAGTTAAGCTTGAAGCTGAGCTGATGAAACTTATTAGAAAATACGGGATGAGAATGGTTGGTCCCAACTGCATGGGCATAATTAATACGGATGCGGATATAAGCCTGAATGCAAGCTTCGCGCGGATGAGACCTGAAGCCGGGAAAATCGGGTTTCTTTCGCAGTCAGGCGCTCTGGGGGAGTCGATTTTAAGCCACGCAAAAAATCTCGGAATTGGCATATCAAAATTTGTGAGTATGGGGAATAAATCGGATATATCCGGCAATGACCTTCTTGAAGAGTGGGAACACGATAAAAATGTTGAGCTGATACTTATGTATTTAGAGAGTTTCGGAAACCCGAGAAAATTTACTCCTATCGCGAAGCGAATAAGCAAAAACATACCGATAATAGCCGTAAAAGCCGGAAGAACAGTTGCCGGAGCGAGAGCTACCATATCTCATACAGGCGCATTGGCAGGAATGGATGTTGCCACTGGCGCGTTATTCGCGCAGTGCGGAGTAATAAGAGTTACGTCAATTGAAGAAATGTTTGATGTATCTAAAGCGTTTCTCTCTCAGCCGGTTCCCGTAAACGAAAAAGTAGCGATTCTCAGTAATGCCGGTGGTCCCGCCATTATGGCTACCGATGCGTGCGTTCGACTTGGATTAGATGTAGTTGAGCTGCCAAAAGAAGTTCAATCAAAACTCAGAAAAGTTCTGCCGAGAGAAGCGGCGGTTTCCAACCCGGTTGATATTATAGCCACAGGCGGGCCGGAACGATATAAGGCGGCGTTGGATATTCTAATAAAGGAAAAAGATATTGGGTCCATAATTACAGTATTTATTCCCCCTATCTCCATTGATGCCCCCGGAGTAGCACGAGTTATAGCCGGCGCCAATAAAAAAACGAAGAAGACCATTTTATCAGTATTCATGTCGAAGAATGAACAGGAAGAAGGAGTACAAATCTTAAAGAAGGGAGGAGTTCCGGTTTACCTTTTCCCTGAATCGGCTGCAAAGGCGTTATCTGCAATGGTGCGTAGAAGACTCTGGCTCAACAAGCCCAAAGGCATAATAAAGCGATTTCAGCCTAAGAGAGAAGAAGTCAAAAAAATATTCAGGAGAGTGAGAAAAAATAAGAGATTGGCTTTAACTACTTCAGAATCTTTTCAAGTACTCAAATGTTATGGGATAAGATCAGTAAAATCGCTCGGCGCGAAGAATGTCCACACCGCAGTAGAAAATGCAGGAAAAATCGGATACCCTGTGGCTATGAAAATTGACAGTTTGAAGGCAAGTCATAAATCTGATGTTAGGGGAGTAATGCTTGATCTTAGAACGGCGGAAGATGTGAATAATGCATTCAAAGAAATAAGCGTAAATGCAAAAAAAGCCGGCATTGCAAAATCTGATTACGAAGTATTGATTCAGGAATTCAGAAGCGGGGGTGTGGAGACAATACTCGGTATTCAACAAAATCCGAGTTTCGGTCCGTTGCTGATGTTTGGACTCGGCGGAATTCATGTGGAAATTTTAGGAGATGTTTCATTCGGAATTAGCCCTCTCTCAAACGTTGATGCGAAAGAAATGGTACGTTCTATAAAAGGCTATCAATTGTTGAAAGGAGCAAGAGGTCAGGAGGCGGTAAACGAAGAGATCATAGAGGATGCGTTACAGAGGCTTTCAAAGCTGGTAACAGATTTTGAGGAGATCGCAGAGTTGGACATAAATCCGTTTCTCGTTCAGCCAATATCGGAAAGATCCATGGCTTTGGATGCGCGGATAGTGTTGAATAAAAAATAATATGCCTCCACGGAAGCTTCCATTTAAAATTAATAAATTCCAACTCGGCTCGGCATTTATTCTTTCAGTTCTCTCCTATAACCTTGCCGACAGGCTCACGCTGTGGATCACAGGATATGACCTATGGAATTGGATAAAACTAAACGGGTTGCAAGATCAACCAGATTTTATACTCGTATTAGTATGGATAGGGCTGTTAATATTGCCTTTGTTACTCTGGTATAATATCACAGGTTTATATATAAAAGGAAAAACTAACTGATTAGATTGTCCTAAATTTCGATTAATTTCAGTAAACTTTTTAAATCAGGAACTTCAATATCAGGAATTGCCGATGCTTTTGGAGTTGCTCCCGCTCCATGTGAGTCGTGTCTTCTGTTAACCCAAACTGTTGCAAGACCTAAAGAATTGGCCGGAGCAATATCGTGATAAATGCTTTGAGCAATGTGAAGGATCTTATCTTTAGGGATACCGGTTTCACTTATAAGGTATTCAAAATTTTTAATTGATGGTTTGTAACTGCCTATTTCCTCAGCCGTAAAAAGAAAATCGAATTCCACTCCGAGATGATTATTTGAATATTCGAACAGATCATTGTCCACATTTGAAAGAATTCCGAGTTTGTATTTATCTTTCAATAGATTCAATGCTTCAACACTGTCCGGGAAAGGTTGCCACTGTTTCATCGAATCAGCGAGGAAGTATTTATTTTCAGCAGGCAATTTAAATTTGTGTCTCTCGGCAAATTTCGAAGCGACATCTCTGAGAATTTCCCGATATCTGACAAAAACTCCCGTTTCGCTACTTGATTCAAATTCAGCGTACTGTTCTAAGATCTCTTCATCAGTAACGACTACACCATTATCCCTTAATACCGGTTTAATAGCGGATAAGATTCCACTCTCCCAATCGATTAAGGTGCCGTAACAGTCAAACGTCAGAACTTCGAATTTCGAGAGATCCAAAAGCGATCCTTTGAAGAATCAGGTTGAAAGTTTTTCGGTTAAATAGACAGCAGCGCTGTCGGCGGATATTCGCTCTTGCTCCATAGAATCTCTGTCGCGGACAGTAACAGTTCCGTCTTCCAAAGATTGTGCATCAACAGTGATACCGAAGGGGGTTCCCGCTTCATCCATACGACGGTATCGCCTTCCTATAGCTCCTTTCAAATCATAAAAAGTTGCAAAAGTTTTACTAAGATCGTCTTTGAGTTTTTCGGCAAACTCGGGCATACCATCTTTTTTGATAAGCGGAAATACACCTACTTTTATGGGGGAGAGAGTCGGCTTTAGTTTTAATACGACCCTTTTCTCGCCATTTACTTCTTCCTCAGTGTATGCATCGAGGAGACAAACTAAAAGGGTGCGGTCAACCCCTGCGGAAGTCTCTATGACATAAGGGGTATATCTTTCACCGGTGGGTTCATCAAAGTAATCGAGTTTTTTTCCGGAATATTCTGAGTGACGTTTTAAGTCAAAATCCGTTCGATTATGTATTCCTTCCAGTTCTTTCCATCCAAAAGGAAATTCATATTCTATGTCAAAAGCCTTTTTAGCATAGTGCGCCAGCTCATCGGAATCATGCTCATGAAAGCGGAGTTTTTCGCTATCGATCCCTAAGCCATCATACCATTTCATACGATCATCTTTCCACTGATCGAAATATTTATCATCGTCACCCGGTTTCACAAAATACTGCATTTCCATCTGTTCAAATTCTCTGGTACGAAAAATGAAATTCCCGGGGGTTATCTCGTTTCTAAATGATTTGCCGATTTGAGCGATGCCGAACGGAATCTTCTGTCGGCTTGTTCCCAAGACGTTTTGAAAATTCAGATAAATTCCCTGCGCCGTTTCCGGTCTGAGATATGCTATAGTTGCATCTTCTTCAACCGGGCCTACATGAGTTTTAAACATAAGATTGAATTTTCGTGCTTCTGTAAGAGACTCTTTGGTCCCGCATTTTGGGCATTGCCCGGATTCAAGATTCTTCTCAGGAATCTCATCTTCTTTAAAACGTGATTTGCACTGCTTGCAATCCACCATAGGATCGGTAAACCCGTCAACATGTCCTGACGCTTCCCAGACTTTCGGGTGCATCAATATGGAAGAATCCAGACCCACGACATCATCACGATAGGTCATCGATTTCCACCAATAACTCTTAATATTTAATTTGAGTTCAACACCGAGTGGTCCATAATCGTAAGTGGAACCTACTCCACCATAAATTTCGGAACCGGGAAATATGAATCCTCTTCGCTTGGAGAGAGAGACTATCTTGTCGATAAGGGATGTTTCTTTTCCCATCTAATTTTCCTCGACAGCAACCTCTGATTCAGTAACTTCAGCTTTACAGTTCGTACATTGTAAAACAGACGAACCGTCTTTGCCGCCTTTTACGACCATAAATGAATATTCGCATTCCGGGCAGGTAACAGCCTTTGGTCTTTGCCAAATCGCAAAATCACAATCAGGATAATTTGAGCAGCCGTAAAATGTCCTTCCCCGTTTCGTCCTGCGGGCAACGAGATCGCCTCCGTCATTCGGGCACTGAACACCGATAGGGATGGATTTCGTATTTTTACATTCGGGATAGTTTGAGCAGGCTAAAAATTCGCCATTTCTACCTCTTTTAACAATCATGTCTCCGCCGCACTTTTCACATTTTTCATCAGTGAGATGCTGGTGGGCTTCTTGATCAGATTTGAGAGGTTTGGCATTTTTACATTCGGGCCAGCCGGTACAGGATAAAAATTTCCCGAATCTACCCCATTTGACGATCATAGGTTTGCCGCAATCTTCGCAAATTTCGTCTGATTCCTCTTGCAGCGATTCCTTTATCTCTTTTGATTTTTCTGTGACCTCGTTGAGAGTTTTTTCAAAAGGAGTATAAAAATCTGAGAGGGCGTCTTTCCAATTTTGGTTTCCGGATTCTATCTGATCGAGTTCATCTTCCATCTTAGCGGTAAATTCAACGCTGAAAATATTTGGAAAACTCAATACAAGGATTTTATTCACTGTCATACCAAGTTCTGACGGAACCATTCTTCCTTCTTCTTTATTAACATATTCCCGATTATATAATGTAGTGATAATTTGTGAATAGGTACTCGGTCTGCCGATTCCCTTATCATCAAGTTCCTGGATCAATCTGCTCTCTGAAAATCGTGCCGGAGGCTTGGTGAAATGCTGCTCAGGTGTTATTTCAAGGAGATCAAGGATTTCATCAATCTCAATTTTTGAAGGAATGAAAGTATCTTTCTCGCTTTTTGCGTCAGGATAAAAGCGTTGATATCCATCAAAAGTTCTAATACTCCCAACAGTTCTAAAGAGGTAATCAGCCCCGGCATTGATGTCTATCGATGTCTGCTTGAAAAGCGCCTGGTTGGTTTGGGAGGCTACAAATCTTCGCCAAATCAGATCGTAAAGTCTAAACTGATCATCAGATAGACTGTCTTTGATGGAATCCGGCGTAAGAAGAACGTTAGTAGGTCGGATAGCCTCATGAGCGTCCTGCGAACCTTTCTTTTTCTTGAAATATCTTGGCTTATCAGGAACGTATTCGCTACCGGCGGTTGTACTGATAAATCCTCGAACTGCTTCCAAAGCTTCATCGGCAATCCTCGTAGAATCAGTCCTCATATATGTGATCAATCCGACTAATTCACCACCATCGATCTGTATTCCTTCATAAAGTTGCTGCGCTATCCTCATAGCGTTTCTCGGAGAAAGACGCTGTCTACGGGCTGCAGCCTGCTGCAAAGTGCTCGTGGTAAACGGGGGAGCAGGATTTCTCTTCATATCTTTTTGATTTATTTTAGATACAATAAAATCAGAACTCTTAAGGTCTTTAAGAATATCCGCGGATGACTTTTCATTATTTATCTCCGGATCAGAGCCCTCGATTTTAAAAAGATTAGCCGAAAAAGTTTCATCCATTTTGTCTTTAAGCGATGCAGAAATGGTCCAATATTCCACAGGAACGAATTTAGTGATTTCATCTTCCCGTTCACATATTAGTCGGAGAGCCACCGACTGAACTCTGCCGGCAGAAAGACCGTAGGTAAGAGTTTTCCAAAGAAAGGGGCTCACTTTATAACCTACAAGTCTGTCCATAATTCTTCGCGCTTGTTGCGAGTTTATCTTATCGAAATCTAAATCTCTCGGAGATTCAAGGCCTTTGCTTATACCGGTTTTAGTGATCTCGTTAAACAAGACACGCCGAATAATTCCTTTACCCCCGATAATTTCGCTTATATGAAACGCAATTGCCTCGCCCTCTCTGTCAGGGTCAGTAGCAATTAGTATTTCATCGGATTTCTTTGCAGCGGCTTTTAATTTTTTGATTACTTCGCCCTTGCCGCGAATAGTGATGTATTTCGGCTCGAAGTTATTGTCGAGGTCTACACCTAATTCTTTTTTTGGCAGATCACGTATGTGTCCAACTGTTGCCTGAACCGTGAAATCTTTTCCAAGGTATTTTCCAATCGTCTTTGCCTTGGAGGGTGATTCAACTATGAGTAATGTTTTCGCCATAAATTTATTTTTTCTCCACTATATAAGGAAAGGAAGAATATAATATAAAAATTGCGTCTGTCAAGAGTCAGTATATATAATTGGAAAAAATATCGATAATTAATTATCAGCCAATAAGACGTTCCCGTTCTTTAAAAGCGTGTCATACCATATCTCACCGCCGATAACCGTCATCAATATATTCGTTTTTAACAGGGCAGAAGGTTCTTTTTTAAATATATCAATAGAAAGAACAGTGAAGTCTGCAAGCTTACCCTCTTCAAGTGTCCCTTTAAGATCTTCTTCAAAGGAAGCATAAGCAGCCCAGGAAGAAAACATTTTTACAGATTCCTCCATGGTCATTCGCTCTTTAGGATACCATCCTTTCTCAGGAAATCCTTTGTGATCTTGGCGGGTAACAGCTGCATAGATTCCCCAAAGAGGATTTAGTGACTCGACAGGAGAATCGGATCCTCCCGGAATTATAACCCCCGAATCAACAAGTTTTCTCCAGGCATAAGCACCTTTTATTCGTTGATTCCCGACTCGCTCTTCCGCCCAATACATATCCGAAGACTGGTGTGTGGGTTGCATAGACGGTATCACACCAATTTTTTTGTATCTTGGAATGTCGACCAATGAGAGTATTTGTGAATGCTCGATTCGATGCCGAGAATCGGTTCCGTCTGTCAATTCCTCATAAATATCGAGAGCCAATCTGCTGCCCTTGTCTCCAATAGCATGAGTGCTGACCTGGAATCCGTGCGCCGCCGCTTTAATAATTTTCGCACGCAGCTCATCCTTGGGCGTCACCAACCATCCTGAATTACCCGTATCATCCGAATAAGGCTCAAGAAGTGCAGCTCCTCTGGAACCAAGAGCGCCGTCTGCATAAAACTTAATTGTTCGTATATTTAAATGATTATTATACAAGCCGATCTGAGGTCCTAATTTAAAATATTTCTCTTTTAAAATTTCCTCATCGTCAAGCATGGCATAGACCCGTGGAACAAGTCTTCCTTCTTCTGCCAGCTCTTTATAAATATTCACGTTATCCGTATCAGATCCCGCATCATGCAAAGTAGTGATGCCTAATTTTAGAGCGTACGCCAAAGCCTGTACTATTCTTCTTTTTTTCAATTCCTTTGAAGGAGCAGGTATCACATCATCCACAAGATCCATTGCATTATCTATAAGTACTCCGGAAGGTTCGTTAGAACCGGATAACCTAATAATTCGACCTCCCTCCGGATCAGGAGTTTCGGCGGATATTCCTGCCAGCTCGAGAGTTTGTTGATTGACCCATAATGCGTGACCGTCTATGCGACCAAGAGAAACAGGGTTATTCGGAGCTGCATCACTCAGCATCTTAAAGATAGGAAATTTTTTTATTTTCCAATCGTTTTGATCCCAACCGCGACCTTCGATCCATTCGCCGGGAGGAATTGAAGAAGCAGCTCTGCGGATCTTTTCAGCTATTGCTTCAGCGCTCGTTGTACCAACAAGATTTAAAATTTGGAGAAATTCACCCGTACCTTCAATATGCATATGGGCATCCGTAAGACCCGGGATAACCGTGTTTCCTTTTAAATCAATGATTTCAGTTTTATCGCCCGAATAACTATATGAATCTTCTTCATTTCCTATAAAGATTATCTTTCCATCTTGAATAGCCATAGAATTGGCTGTTTCACTCTGGGAATTCATAGTGTAGATAACTGCATTGATAAATATTTTATCAGCGTCGTTACGAGCACATCCAAAAGCGATCGAACAGAACAGCGCAAAAGAAAGAATCTTAATCATTTTGATCTCCATTATTACTTGAAGTAAGATATATTCCTATAAGAAGAATAAGACCCCCGGTTATTTCACCTGTGACCGGAATTTCTGAAAGAATGAAAATTCCAAGCAGCGTAGCTCCGATCGGTTCACCTAACATAAAGACAGATACGGATGTTGCAGAACGCTGTTTGAGTGCCCAATTAAAGGATGTGTGTCCTATAAGTTGTGGAATAATTCCTATCATTATGAGAAGAATATACATTTGATTTGAATATCCGGTCAACGGCTTACTGAAAACAAGCGTCAATATAAAAACGACGAAGGCTGCTATAAGGTAAACACTTCCCGAATAAGCGATCGTGCTTTTACTCCGCCGGAGAACTCTGCCGATCGTCAGATTCACAGCCATCATAAATCCACCCGCTACGGCAAGCAAATTACCGATAAAAGATGAATCACCTGAATTGAGTCCGTAAAACCCTATTATTGCGGCACCGCTTATTGCGGACAGAACGCCAATAAGTTGTTTCTGAGTTAATGTCTCTTTAAGAAAAATTCGGGAAATCAGAGCAGCCCAAATTGGTAATGTATAAACAAGAGCGACCGAACTCGCTATCGAAGTTAGTTTAAGTGATTCAATCCAAAAAACGAAATGAAGCGCTAACGCTACTCCTGCTATTAAAATTAATCGGCTCTCCTTTGAGGCGTCAAATGAATATAGTGATTCTCCCTTTTTTAATGTAGCTCCCGCAAGAAACATCCCTGCGATGGTCAATCTGTATACGGCGATGACGATAGACGGAATATCATCAGCCAATCTGATGAGAATCGAAGCAGAGGAGATAGCCAAAAGTCCAATTCCTATAATAAGGTGTGTGCGCAAAGCTTCCTTGATATTTATGATAAAAACGTTTCCGAAGGTATTGAACAGATCGTAATCGGTGCAAGCTATTTGGTGAGACATTCGTAATTGCGGATAATTTATTTTACTTAACATTTAGCGGTCACATACATATATTTCTTAAAATCTTTATATAGACAGAGGAGCGAATAATGATATTACTTACTACTCCCTCAATAGAAGGGAAAAAAATAGTGAAATATATAGGGCTCGTTACGGGAACTGCGATTTTAGGCGCGAATATATTTAAAGATTTTATGGCGAGCGTTCGAGATATAGTCGGGGGTCGTTCGGCGGCATACGAAGGAGAGCTTAATAAAGCAAAAGATATAGCGCTAATGGAAATGAAAAAGCAGGGGAAGGATTTAGGAGCTAACGCCATTATAGGTGTTGATTTAGATTACGAAACCATAGGCTCCGGTGGAACGAATATGCTAATGGTAAGCGCAAGCGGTACTGCAGTCGTCTATAAAGACAAGCCGATGCGCAGAAAAGTAACCTAAACTGAAATATTTATTAATTATTGACTTAACCTATTATTAAGGTTATTGTTTAATCTGGCTAATTTTGAATGACATATTGAGAAAATTATGAGAGGTCTCCCCGCATTATTTAGTAAATCCCCATTCGTGCCGCTACAAGAGCACGGAGAGAGAGTAATGGATACAGTCCGGTTCCTGCGTCCATTGTTTGAAGCTTTAAACGAAGGTGACGATGCGAAATTCAATGAGCTATGTGCTTCGATTAATGAAGCAGAACATCAAGCCGACATAGTCAAAAATACTTTCCGTGGCGAAACTCCTAAATGGCTTTTTTTGCCGGTAAACAGGAGAGATTTGCTTGAGCTGTTGTCAACACAAGATTCAGTAGCCGATAAAGTTCAAGATGTGGCGGCTATGCTGGTGATACGTCCGCTGGAAATTCTTCCTGAGATGAAAGATGGGCTTTTTGAATTAATCGACAGAGTCGTAGACACTTGCGAGAAATCTTCAGAAATAATAAATCGACTTGACGAGCTTTTGGAAGCGTCGTTCGGTGGACAGGAAGCTAAAAGAGTTTTATTAATGATAACAGAGCTTGGTGAATTAGAACACGAAAGTGACGAGGCTGGAAAGAAATTTGCTAAAAGTTTATTCGGACTCGAAAACAAGATGGACCCTATATCGATAATCATGTGGTCTAGAGTGCTCACTAATGTGGGAGACGTTGCAAATCATGCTGAAAATATCGGCAATCACCTCAGATTATTATTCTCTCGCTGAGTATAAAAATATTTAGGTTTTAATGGGTCCGGATACCATTCTCCTATATCTTGCTTTAGCGTTTGGATTTTATATGGCGTGGAATATCGGCGCCAACGATGTCGGAAATTCGATGGGTACCTCTGTTGGCTCGAGAGCGCTCACCCTTAGACAGGCAGTTATTGCCGCTGCAATAGCGAATTTTGCCGGTGCTGTTCTTGTAGGGGGAAATGTAACAGATACAGTTCGCAAGGGAATCACAGATCCTCTTATTTATGCGGATAATCCTGAAACGCTTTTATACGGTATGTTGGCTGCCTTATTAGCAGCCGGATTGTGGCTACAGATAGCAACATATTTCGGTTGGCCGGTAAGCACTACGCACTCAATTGTTGGCGCGGTTGTCGGATTCGGAGTTATCGCCGGCGGAGTGAATTCTATTGATTGGATAAAAGTCTTGACCATCGCATCATCTTGGGTGATCTCACCTTTGATGAGTGGTATCGTGGCGTTTTTCATATTCACGTTCATCAGAAAATATATCCTTAATGCTTCAGATGTGATGTTAGCTACCAAGAGATTTGTTCCGGTCATTTTCGGTTTCGTAATATTTATCATGTCTCTCGTGCTTCTTTTTAAGGGGCTCAAGCATATGAATCTGATGCTGACGACGGAAGAATCAGTAATGTTGTCGTTTGCGCTCGGATTCGTAGCATGGGCAGCAAGCGGGTCCCTTCTTTATGGTATAGATATAAACTTATATAAAAGAAAATTTGTTTTAACTCAGCGAATGGCAAAGGACGATAATCTGATGCTGGCACGAAGTCTTCGGAAAAGCCTGACTTTTCGAGATAAAAATTTAGGTTTCGCTTCCGGTACCATTCATCAAAGAATGGATGGTATTTACGATGATATGAACTTTCTGGCAACCGATATTGAGGAGAACGCTTACACGGAAGCTAAAAATTTAGGTGGTGAGGATTACCATTTCGTCGAACGGATCTTCGGTTATCTGCAGGTATTGAGCGCAATATTCGTTGCATTCGCTCACGGAGCGAACGACGTTGCAAACGCTATCGGGCCTTTGGCTGCGGCAGTTTCAATATTACAAACTAAGACGGTGCTTGTTCAGGTGGGAGTCCCCATCTGGCTGCTACTGTTAGGCGGAATAGGTATCGCAGTCGGAATTGCTACCTTAGGATGGAAAGTGATGGAAACCATTGGGAAAAAGATAACGGAAATTACTCCATCAAGAGGGTTTGCCGCTGAGATCAGCGCCGCCACGGTTATTGCAGTGGCATCAAAACTCGGTATTCCGATATCAACAACTCATACATTGGTGGGAGCTGTCATCGGTGTAGGTCTTGCAAGAGGCTTGGCATCGCTGAATCTGAATGTTGTTAGGAATATTGTCATCAGCTGGTTTGTGACAGTGCCGGCGGGAGCCGTTTTCGCGGTGATCATCTACTATATTCTAAGGGCAATCTTTGGGGCAGGGGTGATATCCGGCGTTTAGATCCATTCTACTTTCATTTGTAATAATCTCGTAAATTCAGTAAACTAAAAACCTGTTTGGATAGACCGAACTTATTATTTGTAGATTAATTTACTAATACTTGGGAGAGACGATGACCAAGGGAATAACCAGCAAAGAGCAAGATTATTCTGCGTGGTACAATGATATAATTTTAAAAGCTGAAATGGCGGATTATGCTCCCGTAAAAGGGTGTATGGTCATAAGACCGCACGGCTATGCCATCTGGGAAAAAATTCAACGAGGTCTCGACGATATGTTTAAGGAAACGGGACATGTTAACGCCTATTTCCCACTATTAATTCCCGAGAGCTTCATACATAAAGAGGCTGAACATGTGGAAGGATTTGCGCCTGAATTAGCAGTCGTAACCCGTGCGGGAGGCAAAGAATTAGAAGAGCCACTTATAATTCGTCCAACTTCCGAAACAGTTATCTGGTCAAAATATAAAGATTGGATTCAATCGTATAGAGACCTTCCACTATTGATTAATCAATGGGCGAATGTAGTCAGGTGGGAAATGCGGACGCGACTTTTTTTGCGGACAACTGAATTTTTGTGGCAGGAAGGTCACACAGCGCATGCCACTGCAAAAGAAGCGGAGGAAGAGACGCTGAAGATGCTTGAAGTGTACAAAACATTTGCCGAAGAATTTATGGCGATGCCGGTTCTCACAGGTAAAAAAACCGATGCGCAAAAGTTTGCGGGTGCCGTGGATACTTATTCAATCGAATCGATGATGGGAGATAAAAAAGCGCTGCAAGCCGGTACGAGCCATTATCTCGGACAAAACTTTGCCAAAGCATTTGAAGTGAAATTTCAAAACGAGGATAACGTAGAAGAATTTGTATACGCTACAAGCTGGGGGGTAAGCACTCGCCTGATCGGCGCATTGGTTATGACTCACAGCGATGACAAGGGATTAGTGCTGCCTCCAAAACTTTCTCCATTTGAAATAATAATAATACCCATTATGAAAACTCCGGAAGAAGAATCCGCCGTTAGACCGTTTGTTGATAAATTAACGGATATGCTAAAATCAAACGTGGTAACATATAAAGTAGATGACAGGTCCAATGTAACAGTGGGCTGGAAATTCAATGAATGGGAATTAAAAGGTATTCCGTTGCGCATTGAGATCGGTCCGCGAGATGTGAAAGAAAATAAGATCGTTGTAGTTCGAAGGAATGATTCCGTGAAAGAATCACTACCTCTGGATGGAAGTGGAGAGAAATCGAGGATAATATTAGACGAAATCCAGGCTGAATTATTTAATAAAGCAAAATCTTTTAGAGATGAAAATACAAATAAGATAAATTCGTATGATGATTTAAAGGAATATTTTAAATCAAATATGGGTTTTGCGCTGTCTTATTGGTGTGGCTCACCGGAATGTGAAGCAGATGTACAACAAGAGACTAAAGCGACAATAAGAGTTGTGCCGTTTGAGAAACCGGACGAAAAAGGGAAGTGTATCAAATGCGGAAAAGAATCTGATACAGAAGTTGTCTTCGCCAAATCATATTAGTTTTTACTAGATAGGAGAATATGTCATGAACGATAATTTAGATACTACTCCGGAAGAGAATTTAGAGGGAAGCGAAGATATATCCACAAGCGAACCGTCTAAATTATATAAAACATTTAAAAATCCGTTCGGACACATCAGAGCCGGATGGCGAATTCTGGCTTATTTGTTTATTGCGGCGCTAATTGCGACCCCAACCAATTTTATTTTACATTCAATCAGAAACTATATACCTGGCGGTAAGGGAATTCACTCACCAAGAATAATCGTGCTATATATAGGAATGGTCACTGCTTTTGCTTTTGCAGCTTATTTAACTCTCAAATTGATAGATAAAAGACCATTTCGTATGCTCGGGCTTTGGTTCTCTCCCGGCTGGTTTAAGGATTATTATATCGGACTGGGTTTTGGATTCGGAACAATAACAATATCATTTATCATTATGTGGTTATTTAACCTTGTTGACGTATCTCAGGGAATATGGAATATTTCATTAGTATTGTTTTTATTAAAAATGTTCATTCTCTTTGCGCTTGCAGGTACTTTAGAAGAACTGATGTTACGTGGATATCCATTTCAGGCATTTATAGAGGGATCAAATAAGTGGCTCGCAATGATAATACTAAGTGTGCTTTTTTCGGCGATGCATGGGGCTAATCCGAATTTGTCAGCAACAGGATTAATAAATATATTTTTAGCAGGAGTTATGCTCAGTATAGCTTATATCAAAACCAGATCGCTCTGGCTGCCTATCGGGCTGCATATGGGATGGAACTGGACACAAGGACCATTATGGGGAATGCATGTAAGCGGGACAACGATGGAGAACAGCTTCCTCGTTTCGGCACCGCAGGGATCGGATCTATTAAGCGGTGGAGATTTCGGAGCCGAAGGGAGCCTGATCGCTTCAGTGATAATAATATTAGTAACCTGGTATATATGGCGCGCCGATTGGATCAAACCATCTGAGGCGAACAGCGAATTGTGGAAGAAATATCCAGCGAGTTACGGAGTTTCTCCCGAAGAATCTGAAATGTAATGCCGATATTAAAATCCGAGGGAGTTGTTCTCCGAAGGATAAAATATGGCGAAACAAGCTTAATAGCGACGCTCTATACAAAAGATTCCGGTAAGATATCGCTAATTGCCAAGGGAGCTCGCAAACCGAAAAGCAACTTTGTCGGTTCGCTTGAACCCGCTACCCATTCATCGGTGATTTATTATCAGAAAGATTCCCGTGAAGTTCAGGTGCTGTCCGAAATCGAGATCATTAATGCAAATATACGTATCAGTGAAAATCTAAGAAAATCCGCCGTGGCAATGGCGATCGTCGGTCTTGTGGACAGTGTTATGCCGGGAACGGAATCCAATGAAGAGCTGTTTGAGCTTTTGACCGGTACGTTATCGGCACTGAATGACACTGATCATGACGTTGCCTTGCTCTGGTATTTTGAGATCAATCTTCTACGCCTGCTGGGGTTTGGCATTGATGTAAATAATCCGGAAGGGTTAAGCAGTGGAGAAAGACTGAAAGGTGAAACATTAAAAGTATTTGAGAGTGTAGAAAAAGCAAATCTTCCCGATATAGGAATTAGAGGATTTACAAGAGGAACATTCAGGAAGCTCAATAGGTTTTTCAGCAGATACCTTGAGTTTCACGTGGAGGGATCCAATAAAACTAAAGCGTTAAAATTTGTGGACAGCCTAATTTAATCTTAGGTTGGTTATTGCGGATTGTCAGATTATTGCTAACTTTCAATTAGAGCTGGATGAATTAGTAAATGACATGAATGGTTTAAGAAATGGAATATGAAAATCAGGAAAGAGTAACATACTTCGGCAGAGGAGTCTCCTCTGCCATAAAAATTCTTATAGTAGCGAATGTAGCGGTATTTGCTCTCGAAAATTTGCTCGGAATTGAACCGCTACTAAACCGATATTTCGGACTCGTACCGAGTGCTGTAGTAAATGATTTCTATATTTGGCAACTCTTCACATATATGTTTCTTCACGGTGGTCTCTGGCATATTCTGATCAATATGGTAGTGTTATGGATGTTCGGTAGCGAGATCGAGAGATACTGGGGCAGAAAAGAATTTCTTGGTTATTTCTTTATTACAGGAGTCGGGTCGGCGATTCTCACAACCGTATTTACCCATACCAGTACGATCCCGATCGTGGGTGCATCCGGAGCAATCTATGGTGTTCTCCTTGCGTATGGAATGATGTTTCCAAACAGAACAATATATTTATATTTTCTGATTCCGGTTAAAGTAAAATATTTCGTAATGTTTATAGGAGGGGTGGCGTTCTTCAGCAGTATTACAGATCAGGGCGGCTCTATAAGTCATTTGACTCATTTGACAGGAATGTTGATCGGATATATTTATATGAAATCAAATGTAAGGATCTCGAATTTAAGCCGGTCTTTCGGCGAACTGAAGATAAAAAGAGAAGTGAAAAAAGCCGAACGAGTTCGCAGGAGCTATGATAATGTAAGGCAGGAAATTGATTCAATTCTCGACAGAATAAACGAAGTGGGCTATGAAAATCTTACAGACGATGAAAAACAGAAACTTGAAGAAGCAAGTCGGGTTATCTCCAAAGATAAAAATAGCAGTAATTAGAATTCCCACCATCAAGGATAAGAATGATAGACCTGAACGATAAGGTAATTATGATCACAGGCGCGTCACGCGGAATTGGAGCCGCAACGGCTATTGCCGCAGCCGCTCAGGGTGCAAATGTATTGGTTAACTTTAACAGTGACGAAAATTCAGCCCGATCTGTGGTAAGTAAGATAAATGAATCGGGAGGAAGCGCCATTTCCTTTAAAGCTGACGTATCAGATATGATTTCAGTGCAGGAGATGGTAAACAGCGCATTGGAAAAATGGGGTAAGATTGATGTATTGGTCAACAATGCCGCAATCTGGAAACAAGCGGCGATCGAAAATATGTCGGATATGGATGTTGAGGCAACAATGACAGTTAACTTTAACGGGACCCTCAATTGTATTAGAGCCATAGTTCCCACTATGAAGAAGCAAAAAGGTGGAAGTATAATAAATATTTCTTCAACAGCAGCTCAAAGAGGAGAGGCGTTTCATTCACACTACGCCGCAAGCAAAGGAGCAGTCGCATCGCTAACTAAATCACTTGCTTCAGAACTTGGACCCGATGGCATAAGAGTAAATGCAGTTTGTCCCGGATGGACATATACCGATATGACATCAGAGACATTTAAAAACGGCAGCGACAAGATCATATCAGAAACTATACCGCTCAGAAGAATCGGAACACCCGAAGATTGTGCCTCTGCTATCCTGTTTCTTGCATCGGAGGACTCTTCTTATATTACTGGAATTTCTTTAAATGTAAACGGCGGGTCAGTTCTCACCGGATAATGTAACTCTGTTCCTACCTGATTCTTTCGATTTGTAAAGAGCTTCATCAGCTTTAA
>CBDUTM010000003.1:0-15778 GCA_965369985.1 uncultured bacterium
GCATGATACCTTTGTAAATCCTCATCAGATACTACAATAGAATTTAATCTTCCATGTCGAACCGAATCTATTGACAAAGAGTCGAAAGATTGATTGTAAAACACACTTAATATATTGTTAAGTGAGATTTCTAAATTGAAAGTCACTGATTGAGTTGTAAGTGCGTTAAATCCCTCTAAATTTGATAGGTGAATGGTTGTGTCGTGTTGCGCCTTCCTTAACGAAACCCTTAAAATGAGCTCTTCGAGGTCGGTGTCGGTCGAATCTTCATCTCCAACAGCGCGTAAAAGTATTAATGCTAGATCAAATGTATCGCTAAGGGTTTTTCTGAAAATTACAGATAAGTTATTTGACGTAAATTCTTTAATATCACCCACTTTCATAGGTATAGCCGGTTGAATAGGGAGCGTTTCTGATCGTTTATGATCAATGCAGCCGAATATGATTATTATGGCTGATATTACAACTAAATTAGGAATGCTTATCATAGTCACCAAATTTACTCTATCAACAGCTGCTTAACAATAAATTAAAATTTTATGATCTCATTATATATATACTATTTTAATTAAATTATAAATATATTGATGATTAATGCATTCAGCGAATTTTGCACCATTGCAATATATAGATATGTATTTCTGAATATCACAATATATGGCATAGGTGTTGTTAATAATCTTATACTTTAACTCTTTCTCGATTATTCTATTGATTTTTTCTTGACTTCGCAATTCACCTCCTAATATATTCCATATCAGTAAGAAATTATTGATATTGTTTTACCACTTTGAGGATCAATATGAGTAACGACAAGTACACAGCCAAGCTAGGTGGAGCTTTTTTATCCACTCTTATTCTCTCTCTGTTCGTATCAGCCTGTGGCTCTTTATCACCATTTGGAACAAGCGGTGACGATAAAGGCGACGGACAGGAAGTAACGCCCCTTTTTCAAACAGCACAAAGCAGTAATGCTGAACAGCCAATACCTCAACAGCAGGAAACTGGCTCACCGCAGCAGAGCGCCACAACCAGACCTTCGTCCAGCGGCCTCGTAACGCAGCGCGTCAGCACAAGTGTATCTAATCAGGATATATCAGAATTGCGATTTGAACTCAAACGGTTACAGGCAGAAATATCTCACCTAAATTCAGAAATCACTAATTTGAATAACCGTTCTGAAATGTGGCGTGACCCGCAAAGCATATTTAATAAAAAAATTGTACTTACAAATGGAACTATCTTTAATGGTAACGTTGTTTATCAGGATCAACAATTTGTAAAAATTGAAACTTTGATCGGTAGTTTGGTATTACAGCGAAATTCTATCAGTCGAATTTTGGAAAACACATCTGGTTTTGATATTCAAAGTATTCACGAACCACAACCAACACTTCTTTCGAAACAACCTACCGCTACGAGGAGCAATCAAAGCAAATTTGCGCCTTCATCCACTGAGCGTGGACTGGCAAATGTTGTGATTGAAAGCCCTATTAAGGAAAAGAAAGACAAAAGCGGAAATACGATTTTTAATGGCGTATTGAAAAACACCGGTAACAAGCGCGCTGATTTTGTAAAAATAAATTTTATTATCAGAAAAGATTGGTCCGGAAACACGGAAACCTATACTACTTTCATAAACGGCGCTCAGTTCACCTATGCAAGCGGAGTCAGCACAGATACCACTCTTCCGGCAGGGGCAACAGGAGCGTTTGAAATATATATACCGCGCTCGATAGGTCAATTTATCGGGTATTCTTATTCCATAGATTGGGAAGAGTATGAATAAATTTTCTCTCACAACATCAATAATATCACTACTTTTACTGTTCGTCGGTTGTGGAGGCTCTGCTTCAACGGGCAACCTTACATCCGGGGCAGGAAATGATGCAGTGTCGCAAAATATTGAATTAATGGACTTACGGTCATCGGTCATTATTCTTCAATCTGAAATTATAGATCTGAAAGAAAGTCTAAAGCTGGCAACAGATATTAATGACCGTCTGAATGCACAAATTGAAGAAAAAAATGCGAGATTGAGGGCTATCGAGGGATATCCGAATTCAAGTGGAGCCCCCGCAGCGAAGAAAAACAATAGTCGTTCCGCAATTATGAAATTTGATGAAACGGACACTGTCGATAAAATGTACAAAACGGCGATATCATCATATTTTGACAGAGACTATATAAATGCCATCAAATATTTTGAAAAACTAATATCCGTCGATGATTCCCACGATCTGTCTGATAATGCCCAATACTGGATTGGCGAATCTTATTTTGCACTCGGGCAGTATGAAGATGCCATGGGCACTTTCGAACTTGTCTTAACTTACCCGCAGAGCAATAAGAATGATTATGCTCAATTTAAAATCGGACTTTGTCTATTGAAACTGGATAAACGCGCTCAGGCGAGTGCTGCTTTTCAATCATTTCTGGATAGTTACCCGAACAGTGAACTTGTTGGCCGGGTAGAGACTCTCCAAAACAGGATGCAATAGATGCGAATTCTTCAATTAGTCTTCATAATGACTCTATTGCTTATTGTCGGTTGTGGCGGCTCCGGAGCTAATAGCCGTTTGAGCGAAAACGCTCCCTATGCTTTCGTTCAACCCGTTATCGATGATACTTCCATAGATAAAGATAAGGGCGGAAATGAAGGCTCTGCCAATGAGGAAGAAAGTTTTACCCCACATCCGCTTATTCCTCTCGAAAGCCCTGTAAACAAAAGTCTCCGAAAAGAAGATCCTTTGTTAACAGGTGGCTTATTGTATGATCTCGGACTGGAAATCGAACCCGTAGGAAAAAGCACGAACAATATTGTTGTTGATCCAATGCTTGAGAGCATTCGGCAAGACCTTATGATTAAATGGGGAATGGACGAAAACGGAACTTCCACAAGTAATATTTCCAATTCATTTGCTCCTGACATAAATACACGAATCTCAAATCTCGAAAATAGTATGAAGGGTGATCTTGCCGCACTCCGAAGCGAGAATTTATTGCTGCTGAGTAAATTGCAGGACCTGGAAAACAAGATCGTTGCAAAACAAAGGGTGAAGAAAAAAACTACGCCGAAAGTTGTATCCAAAAGAATAACAAAACCTGTTGTTAAAACAGTTTTAAAAACGATCAAGCCGAAGATAAGGAAATCTTACAAAGCTAGATATAATATTGCTCTTTCCGACTATCGGAAAAGAAAGTTTAAATCCGCTATTAAGAAATTCAATGCACTTATAGCGGAGAACAATAAAAACGCATTGTCTGACAATGCCCAATATTGGATCGGGGAATGCTATTATCACTTAAAGCTCTATTCCAAGGCAGCGATAGGATTTGGTAATGTGCTTAAGTACAAGAATTCTAATAAGGTTGACTCAGCCATCCTGATGAGAGGAAAAGCCTATAAACATTTAGGTCGAAAATCTGAGGCAATCGCTCAATTTCGTGCCCTTGTCACGAACTATCCAAGAAGCTCCTATACCAAGCGAGCCAGAGAACTTATTTCCGACATGGAGCGAATCTAACCTGTTCAACTTCTTATGAAAACTACTTTTCTAAAATTATTTATAGCGACTTCGTTCTCACTTTTACTCACAGTGCAGAATATCAATGGTCAGGCCCGGGTTGGTTTTTCAACGATCGGTGAGATGATCAACATTCCTACTACGAGCCATATTATCGGACCCGATTTTTTACGGTTTGGATTTGGAGTTGAATTAAACAATTTCTCACCATTTCAATCAAGTCAGGGAATATATTTTGATTTTGAACCCTCTTCAAAATATCGCTTTGGTATTACTGCTCTAAAGGGGTTTAAACCGGAATCGACACTTGTCGCTCCAATTCCGATCGACCCGCCACCGGAGTTCGGGTTTTCTTTTCAAAGAAATATTTTTACATATGAAAATATGTCGGTAGCAGCGGGGGTGATGAATATTATCTTTACTGAATCTCAAGACACTTCAGATCAGCAAATCCTCTCTTCTGAGATAGGTGCATTTGCATTTTATGGTATGGTGAGCAGAGTACAGGAATTCGAACTCTATCGCTTAAGGTGGTCTATCGGGATTGGAACAGGAACCAATCAATTTGCTGCAGATGTAACATCAGGAACTACAACAACAGCTATCGGGATTTTTGCCGGCTTTGACCTTAGGACTACCATACTTCCACAAATAGGTGGATTACGAATTCTCGGTGAATATGACGGCAAAGGAATGAACATCGGAACAAAGCTGCCGCTTACTCGCGATTATACAGTTAATTTTGCAATTATACAGATAGAAAAAATATTGAAATTCGGCCAGACCTCCGGATCTGAATTTCCGGGAATATCTATGGGTGTGACCATTAATTTTCCAAGAAAAATTCCTGAAGAAATTATAGAACGACCAATAGGCTTACCTTATGCAGAAAGAATCACACTTCCTCCGGGCGTAACCGGCGAACCGGGACTTCTGGTTCCATCAGGCTATATGTCTGAGGAAGAAATTCATGATCTTCGCGATTCACTTAACTTTGCTGCTCAACAGATCGAGACTCTTGATGATCTTGCAATGATGTTGAGACAACGCGTATCTGTTCTTCAAGATTCAGTTCAAATTGTTAAAACAGAGCGGTTTGCACTTGAGCAGAATATAAATGCTGCCCTAAAGCATCTTTCACGCTCGTTGAGATATTTTTACGCTACTCAATACAGATCAGCGCTTGAAGAGGTTGAGACGGCGATCGAGTTCAATCCGAATCTCGCATTAGCTTATGCCCGCAGGGGATCGATATTTTATAAATTGGGGGATACAGAACGGGCAGTAATGAATTGGAATGTGGCGCTTCAGTTGGATCCTGAATATGAAGATATCAGGAACATTCTGAGAGCAATGGGCGAAAATCGTTTAAGAGTAACTTCTTTCAGGAGGTAACGGGATAACAGTATGGATATAGCATCATTAATCGGAATGCTCGCTGGAATGGGCATAATTTTTCACGCTCTTTCCACCGGCGCAGCACCACTTATATCATTTTACAATTTACCGAGTATAGAGATTGTTGTCGGTGGTACCTTAGCTGCTACTCTACTCTCCTTTCCAATTAAGGAAGTTTTAAGGGTCGCGTCGGTGGCATTGATAATATTTAAGAAAGGCGGAATGGATACCTTGGGACCATTCGTTAATGAAGTAGTCGAACTTTCACGGGTAGCCAGGCTTGGCGTTACAGAACTCGAAAAAGGAAAAGACGCTATAAGCAATCCGTTTCTTAGAGACGGTGTGCAGATGATTATTGATGGATATACCGAACACGAGATCAGAGATATTATGGAATCGCGTATAGAAAATAGAGAGATACGTGAAAAATGGGAAGAAAATGTCCTAAGAACAATGGCTAAATTTGCTCCCGGATTCGGTATGATGGGAACCCTCATCGGTCTGATAGGTATGCTTGTTGGAATGGGCGCCTCTTCAGATCCTTCGAAAACAATCGGACCGAATATGGCGGTAGCACTAGTAACAACCTTTTACGGAGTTCTTCTAGCCAATCTGTTTTTTAATCCGATGGCTGAAAAGTTCAAGTCGCGGATCGAGCAGCAGACTGTTATGCAGAATTTGTTGATAGAAGGAGTTTCATTGTTATATCAGAAAAAACATCCCCTTGTTGTGCGCGAGAAACTCAACTCCTTCCTTCCCCCGAGTGAATGGGAAAGTGATGGCGATGGTGGTGGCGAAAAATAATAGCGAAGAGACCCTATAAGAATGCCTGATAACGAAAATATAAATCAAGAGATCATTCTTCGGAAGAAGAAGAAAAAGATTCCGCCTGCTGACCAGACGGAACAGTGGCTCCTCACATACGGAGACATGGTCACATTGATGATGACATTTTTCATTCTCCTATTTGCAATGTCTACGATCGACCCCGTCAAAATGAGAGCTTTTGCCGATTCTCTGGCAGAAACGGTCGGACATTCGAAAGTTGAAAGAGAGGAGATCGATTTAGCTGCTATTATGGAAAGAGTTGTGGACATTGTAATTGAGCAGAATATGCAGGATAACGTTTCTGTCCACTCTGATGCAAGAGGTGTTACTATAGATTTCAAGGGTGACGTAGCTTTTCAGACCGGCTCTGCCGACCTTTCTCCTGCAGCAAAGTCTTTGTTAGATAAGCTTGCACCGGAAATAAATTCTGCGCTGCAAGCTACACCTCCATTTCCGATCGCGATAGAAGGTCATACGGACAACATACCCCTTAGAAGGGGCGGAGCTTTCCCTTCCAATTGGGAGCTTTCCACAGCCAGGGCGAGCGCTACAGTAAGATATCTTATTGAACAGGGTGGAGTTGATGCGCCTCCGGGGAAACTTTCCGCGATCGGGTATGGCGATACATGGCCCAAAGATATAAACACCACTCCTGAAGGAAGAGCGTCAAACAGAAGAATTGAAATACTATTTTTAACTATCGGTTAATAGCCCGGAGATATTTTAAAATGAAGAAAAATCAATTATTAAAAATATTAGCAATATGGTTGGCAATTACAGTTCTGCCTCTATCCATAGCGCTTTCACAAAATTCGCAGTCGCAACTGGCTCAAAAGATAATGCTCGAAAATCATTTGCGAATTCAAGCCGAATCAGCATTAAAACATGCTTTAGGAAAGGAACGATTTTTTGTGAACGTAAATGCTGAATTAATTATTACTCCGGCACAGCGCTCCCAACAGATATGGGAACCCGGTAAAGAAACGAAAGATACAAAGATATCCAGACCCGGGTTATTAAACGAAAATTTACCGGCTGGAACTTTACCAAACGACCTTCTCCTTCCTCCTACACAATCATTTGCTCCGGTATTGCCGGGATTCCCGGAGATCCAAGCTACCGAAAATGAAACTCCAAATATTGAACCTTCGGCAACACCGCTTGAATTAACTCCAGAGGAACCAACGGACAATATTATGGGGACGCCGACCAAAGATGATCAGGGATCTACTCTTGTGAGCTATTCTATTGAAAGAACTGTAGTGGCAATTCCTGAAATTGTTAAGCTTGATGTTACCGTGATGTTTGAAGACGGTGTAGCTCAAAATGTTTTAGATGCCGTCAGACCTATAGTTGAAGTCGCAACCGGACTGGACTATCAAAGAGGTGATAATTTGAATATTGTCACTACTTCATTCCTTAAGGGAGAAGCTATAGCCCAGCTAACTGCTGAGGGCGCGCTATCAGATACCGATTTCGCGACTATTGAAGAAAGCCTCGCCGCAAGAATGCTTGAGTTAGAAGCAAAGCAGAGTGATACTGAAAATCGACTCCTCTATTACCTCGGAGGCGGCTTACTCTTGTTGCTCTTATTAGCTTTCATAATAATTCGTTACACGCGACGCAGCGGTACCGAATTGGCTGAGCCTGATTACAATTTCGAAAATGTCCTTTCAGGAACACCTGCGGAAATCAGTTCCGCGCAGGCAGATGCTAAATTAGCCAGAGAGGCGAGTTCTAATAGAACGCGTGCATCGGCTTTAGAAAGAGATATGCATAAAGCAGAATTGAAAAATACTCGACAAGCAATTATTACACTTAGCGTAGGAAAGCCTGAAACGGCTACTAAAATATTGAACGATTGGATAAGCTCAACCAGTGAGAGCACAGAGGAGATATAATGGCTGAAGAAACTAAACTTTCAGGTCTTGAAAAAGCCGCGGTATTATTTAAGGTTCTTGGTCCAAATTTAGCCAGGCCGTTGTTTAGATCGTTAAGCGAGACCGATATAATGAAAATTCGTTCTCAGATGAACGATCTCTCTGATATCACTTTTGAGATGAAAAATCAAGTTATGGAAGAGTTTTACTTTAATTTTATGTCTGAAAAAATGGTTGCCGGAAAAGAAAGGCTGTCTAATCCATTTGCGTTCCTGAATGATCTTGTTGATGAACAGGTACTTCTCTTGCTTAAAGAGGAAACTTCCAGAATTTCAGCGATTGCTCTTGCTCAGTTGCCCACAGAAAGAGTGGCAAAAATTGTAACACATTTTGAACCGGACGTGCAGAGTAAAGTCATGATTGAGATGGGTCATTTAGTTGATATTCCATTAGAAGGTATTGAAAGCATCGCCAGCGATCTGGCTGAAAAAGCTCTCGGATTACCAAAATTCCACCAACTTTCCACAGGTGGAAGCGAAACACTTTCCGATCTCCTTGATCACCTTGATGTATCAAATGAGAAAAAGGTTCTGGATATGCTTTCTAAAGAAGACCCTCAGCTCGCAAAGGAAGTTAGAAAATCTCATTTTACATTTGAAGATTTAATGCTTATTCCGGACAATCTGATGCGTGAGTTGCTGAGAAATATAGAAACAACGGATATAGCGATGGCGCTCAAGGGACAGACCCAGGAATTTAGGGACAAATTATATAATAACCTTCCGGAACGCGCGCAGATCATCCTTGAGGATGAAATTAGACTGGTTGAGGGACCTCAGCCCCGCAGGAAGGTTCAAGATGCGCAGAAATCCATTGTGGATCAGGTTAAAGAATTACAGAAAGAAGGCAAGATCAACATGGCAGATATCTTAGAAGCCGACATGATCGAATAACAAGTTTAAAGATTTTCTCTAAGGATGGGATCCTCAAAGGAAAAGCCCTCCTGCGTGTACTTGGCAGGGGGGCTTTGGGTATTAATTATATACTCTATTTACCTTACTATTTCCTTACACCATATAATGCGTTGAGATGATCAAATGCGTCTTTTGAAAATATCGGTGTTTTTGTGAATGGATTCAAAGCAAGCTTAGAAACCGATGCCACCTCAACACCAGGAAGCGCACTTATATCAACTTTTGTAATTGTGGCGCCAAACTGTGTATCCATAACCCTTAAGAATTCATTAGCAACAATGCCATATCCCTTTCCTGTCGGATGAATTCCATCGAGTGAAAAAAGATTACCAGTTATAAAATCGGTGGTAAGTGGCGTGCTACCTTGCGTAAATCCATTCGCCGCAATATCAGCAAATATTACATTGAAATCAACAAAACCCCATCCACGGGCCGCAGCCTGTGCCTTGATAAATGAATTATGATGGGTAATACGTGCGCTGACCTTGGCTTGTTCGGCTGCCGTTAAAACCAAAGCGTCAGGTAATGGGTTTAGGGGAGAGAGACCGAAAGCATTTCCGGAACTGTCCGGAATGCCTATCAAAGAACTTGAAGGCAACAAGATTAAATCTACCGATGTGGCCGCCACAGTTTCTAAATTTTCAATATATTGAATTGGAACTGTTACCGGACCTACATCAGGAACTGTTAATTCAACCTCAAATGGTACTGTTGTAAAATAAGGTATGTCTGTAATATTCGGAATATTCGCTGTAATTACTTTTGCACCGGTGGAATCAATTAAGTCAGCAATTGCTGACCAAGCAGCTTCAAAATCTGCATCATCTGTTAACACGGCACTCAAAAAGGCGTCGGGAACATCTCCACCACTTGTTGCGTAACCTAAAACATCATTGTTTCCAATCCAGAGCGTGATGAAAGATGGGTTCGCTTCAGTCATTAGATCTGCCTGTGTTTTCCCGGCACCCTGAATTAGAACATCAAAATAGCCATTCGGGGAACCAAGAGGCTGCAATCTTGAGTTTGCTCCTCCCGTTGTCGTAGTAACGTCTGATGTGTAGGCACCCGGAACTCCTAAATTATGGTATGGTGCCTGTACAGAAGGTACTTCGGCAGGCGGTAGAGATGAACGTACTACTATCGGGTCTAACCCGTCAAAGCTTAATTCAAGAACTCCTACTCCGGCTTCGTTACCTATTCCGGGATATGGAAGCAATGGTTGTTTCATGGTGTATGTACCGCCATCCGTAGCAATAATTTGATCTGTAATTAACTGTGGATAACTGTTTTCCTGGCCATCAGATAAAAGAGCACCGGACTGAAACCCCGCTGTAAGGCTGTTTCCAACCGCTATATATCGTGTAAAATCGAGCGTTCCTAACGGATTTTCCACAGTTGGATCCGTAATTTCATCATCATCGCAAGCAGTAAACATCAACATTGAAGACAGCAACATTAAGGCCAATAATTTGTATAGATTACTCATCAATAATCCCTCCATTAATTTCGTTTATATTAAAATTTGTAATTGATTCCGAGTCCTATTAACTCAGCGCTTCCGTTATAAGTACCATTCAGTGGTGATTCTAATTTACTGTTTGTTATTGTTCTCTCTTCAAAGAATAAATGTATATACGAGAAATTTGCTGTAAGGTTGTCACCTACTTTTTTACTTATACCGGCTGAAATCCCTATTCTGTCAGAATCGGGAAGCAGTGGCGATAATAGACTGTCTGCTGCCGGATTATTATCTATCAGAAAGCCGAATTGCAAATCGATCTCTTCCGTAGCATGGACTAATGCCCCAACCCGGACGTTCCAGACATCTACCCATTCTTCTCGCAATGTTTGATCAGCCTGAGCAGGATCACCCGTCTGGGAGAAAGTCACAACATCAAAATCTATGATCAATTCATCGAAAGATGACCATCCAACCCATGTATAATCAACATCAAGAGTTATCATTTCGGAAACATCATAACCTATTCCAAGCGCTATACTTGATGGGGTGGTAATGTCTAATGTTACATCGCCGCCCGGCAAAAGCGACTCCAAGCCGTCTACGACATCTGTGAAAGAAGCAGTTCCTTCAATTGAAAAATCCACTTCACTCCGATAAGATACACCCACTGTGAGTTTATCATTTGCCTTGTATGCAACTGCTGCGTTAAACCCGACTCCGTTTCCACTCCCACTGATTCTTGCCAGTGGCTCTTTTCCCGCAAGTTCAGTACTTCTCCTCAGCAATTCGGCAGTTGCGTGTGCAATATCCACACCCACTGCAATCGATATTTGTGGATTTATGCTATAAGCAACCGTTGGGTTCAAGAAGAACGTTTTTAAATCCACCGATATCAGGTTAAATCTCCCCTCCCAGTTCTCCGGCCAATCAGTTCCTAAGCCGAATGGATTAAAAAAGCCGATTCCATAAGAAAGATTCCCATCTGATTTTACTGCATAATACAAATTGCTTGGGAAAAATAATTTGTCATTCATATCCACTTTTCTTGCGTCTGGAAAATTTCCGCCCCCATCAGCAACTATAGCTTCCCAGGAAAATTTTGGAATTATGAATGTAGTTCCTACTGTAAGATGTGCTCCCGGCTCAAGAAAGGAGAGTGCCGCCGGATTGTAGTAAATCGCTGATGCATTATTAGCGATACCGCCGAATGCCCCGGCTAAGCCGTTTGCGCTAATCCCATGCTCATAAATTGCGAATCCTGACCCGAATAGTAATGCCGGTATCGTTATAAAATATATTATAACAAACAAGATGATCTTGTGACTTATCATGAATTCTCCCCAGTTTAGATCGTAATTTTACATAAAACGTAGGGAGAAATTATATCCTAACCTGTTAATAAGTCAACTCTTTTATCCGCTTAGGTAAAAGAATCTGCCGGCTCATGACCACTTGAATTAAACTGCTTCCAATAAGTATCTTAGGTCACTTTATGGCATTGATTAATAATAACAGGGCTAAGGTCGACAAAATAAAATTACATATAATTGGCACCTTAATCATAAATATATATAATTCTGATACACAATTTAATATTGACCCACCGGTCAGATATGCTGTGACAGCTATTAGTAGTGTGGTCTTTAACGATTGAGCGGCTCAATTTTTCAAAAAATATCGGATAATCTTTCACACGCTAAATTTAATCGACAGGAACTTTCCGGTTCATTGGGCGATCTCGGCACATTTCTGCCTATAATTCTCGGATTAGCTTATGTAACAGGGTTGTCTTTTTCGGCAATGCTTTTCTGGTCCGGCGCCGCAAATATATTAACAGGTCTTGTTTTCGCTATTCCAATGCCAATTCAACCTATGAAAGCGATCGCCGCCGTAGCGCTATCCGGCGGGATGAACGCCGATGAAGTTTATGCCTCAGGTATCATCATGGCTCTCTTGTTGATTCTTATATGGAGCCTGAAATTGCCCAATATATTGGAAAAGTTCGTACCGAAAGCTGTCGTCAGGGGAATTCAGCTTACTATCGGTCTAAGGCTTTTAGTTAAGGGTATTGATATGATTTATCAAAAGCCGCTGATCGGACACGACAGTATCATATTAGGCGTTCTTGGGCTGTTTTTCGTTTTGGTACTTTATAAAAACAATAGAATACCGACTGCCTTAATAATATTTATTTGCGGGTTACTGATCACAATATTTAATGATTACGATCTTATTAATTCCTTGAAAGCCGGAATATTCATCCCGGGGCTGATAAATATCAATTTCTCTGCACTGTCCGTAGGCCTTTACAACGGCGCGATTCCGCAACTTCCGTTGACAATGCTGAATTCCGTCATAGCCGTTTCCGCATTATCGTATGATCTATTTCCGAAGCGAGGTGCCGATATCAGAAAAATAACTCTGAGTGTAGGTCTGCTGAATTTCGCTTCTTTCTTTGGAGGGATGCCAATGTGTCACGGTTCGGGAGGATTGGCCGCCCAAAGCAGATTCGGGGCAAAAACAAACGGCAGCATACTCTTTCTCGGCGCGGCAAAGGTATTAATCGCTGTCGTATTAGGAGCGTCGATTGTTCCGCTAATATCCGCATTTCCGGAGAGTCTTCTCGGCGTATTACTAATAGTTGCAGGAATTGAGCTTGGTTCGGCAGTAAAGGACCAAAGAGAGCTCCGGAATATATTGACTATTTTAATATTGGTCGGAGTGTCATTTGTGTTCGATAGCTTGACTCTGGGGTTTTTATTAGCATTGGTCGCATCTAAATCAGTGCTCCGATGATATTGAAGTTTTATAACATATTTCACTGTTTAACATTGATAAATATTCGCTAAAATGATATATTTAGCATTAATTGCTATTATTAATAAAATTCAATATCACAAAGGATATAATATGAAAAAGTTAATCTATCTTATTGTTTCGTCAGCATTACTTTTTTCCTGCGCTGGCGGAAAAACCAGCGAAACAAATATGAACGCCTCATCCGATGCACAGGCATTTTTGGATTCTTACACCTCAACTTACCTTGATCTCCGATACACATATGCCAAGGCTGAGTGGGCATCAAATACCATGATCGTTGAGGGAGACACTATGAATTCCTTCAGAACCAATGAAGCAACGGAAGCTTTATCCGCCTTCACCGGAAGCATTGAAAACATTGAAAAGGCGAGATATTTTTTAGAACAGAAGTCCGGTTTGAGCCAAATTCAAATCAAGCAATTCGAAGCAATTTTATATAACGCTGCCGATTCACCACAAACCATACCTGATATTGTCAAGAAGAGAATCTCGGCGGAAACCGCGCAAAATCAAACTCTCTTTGGTTTTGACTTCAAGGTGAATGGTGAGTCAATTACGCCAAATGATATCGACAAAACCCTTGATAGCTCAACTGATATGGATGAGAGGCTTGCTGTCTGGTCGGCATCTAAAGAGGTCGGTGCGGAATTAAGAGAAGGTCTTACGAATCTTGTATCACTGCGGAACGCAACCGTTCAGGCATTGGGTTATGATAATTTCTTTCAATATCAGGTGAGCGATTACGGAATGAGTGTTCAGGAAATGACCGACCTTATGAACAGCTTTAACAGAGATTTAAGACCTCTATATAGGGAGATGCACACCTACTGGAGATATGAGCTTGCTGAAAAATATGGATTGCCGGTACCGGAGATGTTACCTGCTCATTGGCTTCCAAACAGATGGGGGCAAGACTGGACAGCCCTTGTAACAGTTGAAGGGATGGACCTTGGAGCGGCGCTTTCTGAAAAGAGCCCTGAATGGATAGTTAAGCAGGCTGAAGATTTTTTTATAAGTCTCGGTTATGACCCGCTTCCACAAAGCTTTTACGATCTATCATCTTTATACCCGCTGCCTGATGACGCAACATATAAGAAAAACAATCATGCGTCAGCGTGGCACCTCGATCGGAAAAACGACATTCGTTCGCTAATGAGCGTAGAAGCTAATCCACGCTGGTATGAGACCACGCACCATGAACTCGGTCATATTTATTATTACATGGCATATACAAATGAAAATGTTCCCCCGCTTTTACGTGGTGGAGCCAACAGGGGTTTTCATGAAGCGATCGGAAGCCTGATGGGGCTTGCTGCGATGCAAAAACCCTTTGTGGAGGGTATAGGTCTCATCTCCGATGCGGGAGAATTTAACCAAATGCAGGCATTGATGTTCGAGGCGCTTAACAATGTTGTATTTATACCTTTCTCAACCGGTCTTATGACCATGTTCGAAAAGGGGCTGTACGAGACAAGCATAACTCCGGAAGAATATAATA
Source organism: uncultured bacterium (assembly GCA_965369985.1). Lineage (GTDB taxonomy): Bacteria > Fidelibacterota > SORT01 > SORT01 > SORT01 > JACZTG01. The sequence goes on from CBDUTM010000003.1 coordinate 14,388, forward strand.
AGACATGGTGGGAGCTAAAGCTTAAGTACCAGGGTATCGTTCCACCTGCGGAAAGAGGTGAAGAATACAACGATGCCGCCTCTAAAACTCACATAAACAATGACCCGGCACAGTATTACGATTATGCTATTTCCAACATCATTCTTTTCCAGCTACATAACCATATTGCGAAAAATATCTTACATCAAGACCCTCATGCCACTAACTACTTCGGCAATAAAGAGGTGGGCGATTTTATCTGGTCGATTCTTGAAACGGGTGGAAGCGGAGACTGGCGGGAAGTAATGAAAGATAAAACAGGTAGTGATCTTTCGGCGAAAGCCATGCTTGAATATTTCGACCCGCTTCTGATCTGGCTTAAAGAGCAGAACGAGGGTCGTGTTCATACTCTCGGAGATATATAGATTATTGCGAAAGCATAATTAAGTGCATATCTCTGAGCTTTACCATGAGAGTAAAAAACCTGTTATCTCGTGTGAATTTTTCGCACCGAAAACTGAAACAGGACTTCTGAGTCTCTACAAGGTTTTCGAAAGGCTGAAGCAAATATCTCCAGCATTTTATTCTGTGACTTACGGTGCGGGAGGTGGAACAGCCCAGCCTACGATGGATATTGTTTGCAAGATCCAGGATGATTTCGGAATAACTGCAATGCCTCACCTTACCTGCGTAGGGCATACGGTCGAATATCTTTCAGATTATATCAGCGACCTCAAGGGACGGGGTATTGAAAATATACTTGCCTTAAGAGGTGACGCTCCCGACGGTGGTAAATTTAGTCCTATTCCAGGCGGGCTGAAATATGCATCTGAAGTCGTTAAAATAGTTGATGGGTTTGGTCATTTCAGTATAGGGGTGGCCGGTCACCCCGAGGGTCATCCCGAATCCACTTCGCTTGAGGAAGATGTACAAAATCTAAAAAACAAATTGGACGCGGGAGCCGATTTTGTAATAACTCAATTTTATTTTGATAATCAATATTTTTTTGATTTCGTGGAGCTGGCAAGGAAAATCGGAATTGATAAACCAATAATTCCCGGAATAATTCCTTTTGTAAATGCTGAACATGTCATGCGATTTGCCAAGATGAACCACACGAACATTCCAGGACCACTTTTGGCACAAATGATCGATGCGGGCGGTGATAAGAAGAAATCAACAAAACTGGGAATCCGGCAGGCTGTAGGTCAATGCAAAGAGCTTCTTGATGCCGGCGTTCCGGGTATCCATTTTTTCACACTCAACAACTCGATTCCAACTATTAATGTCGTTGCACAGCTAAATACTTAAAGTCGGTTCCGCCAAATAAATTCATTTTATAACCGACTTGTTATTGCTTGACTTGTAACGATCAGTCGCCTTATTTTTTCACCTGTCTTAAAATTAACTTG
>CBDUTM010000004.1:0-15715 GCA_965369985.1 uncultured bacterium
CCCCTTTTATTACTTATACATATCATTAATTTTTTCTAACATTTCGCTAAATGCTTTTCCGCGGTGTCCGATCAGTTTTTTTTCTTCGGTAGTCATCTCTCCAAAGGACAATTCTGATTGATCCGGTAAAAAAATCGGATCGTATCCAAAACCATTCCCTCCTCTCGGCTCTGCTAAAATTACTCCTCTTACCTCTCCCCTTGTAATAATAGAATCACTTGCATCAACCAGCGCCGCTATACATACGAACTTTGCAGACCTTTTTTCGGCTTGGACGCCATTTAGCTTCGAAAGCAAAAGGGAACAATTATCTCCATAAGTGGCATATTCGCCCGCAAATCTAGCGGACATTACGCCCGGAGCTCCCTCAAGCTCGTCTACCATTAATCCTGTATCATCCGCTAATGCAGGCAAACCGGTCGCTTCATATGCGCTTTTAGCCTTAAGTAGTGCATTTTCATCTAAAGTAGCTCCCGTTTCTTCTACTTCAGGCGCATCAGGAAAATCCTTCAGAGGGAGGACTTCTATCTCTTTATTCTGCAATATATCCCTAATTTCTTTATATTTATCGTCGTTTCTGGTTGCAATTACTATCTGCATCCCTCAGAACACTCTTCTTTTACTAAATTCTACGGTAATTGTTTCCAAATTAAAGGTCGTTGAGTACAACTCGGAAATGTGTCGTTTTCCCCGTTATGAACAGTACAATTATTACGTTAAAATACATATTTTCTCTTAATTCGATCAATATTTTACATATAGTAAAGCTAACTAAAATTAGGTTGTAACTTTAATATTGTCAACGAATATGTGCCAATTAGACTTTCTTGGCTTGCGTATTGTCTACCCCTTGACTTTTCTTTCTTGTTTGAATTCCCTTTTAAGACACGCTATATTAAATCTTGTTAAATTATTGCCATAACACTAATGATTTTCTATAATTTTATTAAATTAATTCTCCGCATTGCCACAAATATATTCTTTGACGAGATAGAAATTCACAATATAAAAAATATACCGACTGAAGGACCGATTCTGATAGCAGCCAATCATCCTTCCAGCATTATGGATGCGCTTGTCCTGGGTGTAAAAACTCCTCGTAAAATTCACTATATTGGGCACTCAGGGCTTTTTTCCAATCCACTTAATAAGAAATTTCTCTACGCCATGGGGATTATCCCCGTTTACAGGAGATTTGACAATCCGGATAATATGAACAAAAACGATGATATGTTCCGCGCAGCTTATACAATCCTTAAGGAAGGAAAATGCATCGGTATCTTCCCCGAAGGAACAAGTCAAACGGACAGAAAAGTCCTTAAACTTAAGACTGGCACTGCACGGATAGCTCTTGGAGCCGAAAAACAAAACGATTTTAATTTAGGCGTGACTATTATTCCCCTTGGACTCTATTTCACAGCCCGTCATCGTTTCAGGAGCAATGTATTGTTAAATTTCGGAAAACCTATAATTGTCTCAGAATTTAAAAAAGATTATCTGGCTGATGAATATGAGGGTGTGCACCTCTTAACTGACAAAATTTCCTTAGAATTGGGTAAGCTCACAATAAATATCCAGAGAGAAGAATTGAATGATTTTGTGATTGATTTGGAAAAAATATATAGATCCCCACTAAAAGGCTCACTCGAAGAAGACGAAATTCTTATTTCCGGTGATGAAGTCTTTAAAGATATGTTCTTAACTAAACATCTTGCTGATGCAGTCAGCTATTATATGGAAAACGATCCGGTAAAAGCTAAAGAATTGCTGCATGATGTAAAATATTACAGAATGAAAATTGACAGGCTTAATCTTCATGATTCTTTGTTACAGACGGATATCAAAAAATCAAAAGTTACAAAACGCAGCTGGAAAATCGCTATATGGAGTGTAATCGGCTTTCCTTTATGGATAGCCGGAATTATAACTAACTATCCTCCATATAGGTTTGCTGATTTTGTAGGTAAGAAAATCGGTTACGATCAAACGAAAACATCTTCCGCGCTTATGATTGGCGGAGGAATCGGATTTTTGGTATACTATTTTTTAGAAACCTTACTTATCTGGAATGTTTTCTCCCCTATGATCGGATTTTTATTCTTAATAAGCTTGCCATTCCTTGGTTTTGGCGCTCTTGCGTACCGAAAAAAGGTGAAATATCGCTGGAGAATCTGGCAGTTTTCACTTACACTATTAACAAATCGACACATAGTAAAAAAACTAAAACTTGAGAGAAATAGCATAATACGGAGATTGGACGAATTTAAAGATGATTATTTAAAGGTTATGGGCGGATCGGAGTGAATATTGAATCATTTAAAACCAATACACCAAACCATCCTTTCACTCTTGATTATAATAATAGCCCTTTTTGTGAGCATTTATTACACAGATCTACTTTTGCTTGAAAAATACGGTCATCTACTTTCAGATCGGGTAATCTGGTCTTCAGACACAAAATTAAAACGTGTTGCTTTTACATTCGATGATGGTCCCAATGGGAAATACACTCCTGAACTTCTCGATATTTTATCTAAATATGATACCAAAGCCACATTTTTCCTTATAGGCAAGAACGTTTTAAAAGAACCCGATATTGCGCGAAGAATCTATTCTGAAGGTCATGAGATTGCTAACCACACCTATTCACACCCGGTATTACCGCTTGTAAGCCGAAAAGAGGTTCATAGACAGTTAGAGTCCACTACTTCCATAATTGAAGAAACTATAGGAATTAAACCCGTCTATTTTCGCCCGCCAATGGGACTTTTTACCCCTGCTATACTCGATATAATTGAATCGAATGGGCTAAAAGCTATTGTCGGTGAGGTTTATCCGAGAGACCCGTATAAACCCGGCAGAGACAAGATCGTTGAACGGGTTATCAAGCGAATCACACCCGGCTCAATTATAATTATGCATGATGGCGGCACCTGGGGAGAAGTTGACAGAAGCCAAACAATCGAAGCTGTTCCGATAATTATTGATAAAATTCGAGCAAAAGGTTATCAATTTGTGACTCTGAGCGAATTACTTGATGGAGATGAATAGACAGCCGATAATTGACTGGCGAGTCAATTTCCCATAAATCAATAACAGTACCAGTTAAACAGGTTTTACGACAACTCTCTCGGGTCGGTAAGTCTACCGGTTATACCTGTCGCAACTGCCACTGCAGGGTTACTGAGATACACTTCTGCCGTCCGTGAGCCTGTCCTGCCGGGAAAATTACGGTTAGTTGTGAAAACTCCCACCTCTTTATCACCCATAACACCAAGATGTGCGCCGATACACGCCCCGCAACCCGGTGTGGTTACAGCAGCTCCGGCTTCAGAAAATTTAAGAATAAGACCTGATTTTAACATCTTTTGATATATTTCTGTTGTTGCGGGAGTAATTAGCACTCTGATATCTTTAGAAAATTTATTATCGCCTAAAACTTCTGCCGCTAATTCAAAATCAGAGTAGCGTCCGTTCGTACATGACCCGATCATTACCTGATCAACCTTTACGTTTTCAACCTGAGATATCGGCTTCACGTTACTCGGTAAGAATGGTACAGCTACTTGCGGCTCCATATCTGTTACATCATACTCCAAAACACTGTGATATTCAGCGTCGTCGTCCGATTTAAAGATCTGATAATCCTATATTTTAAGCCTTCCGTCAAGATATTTCATGGTCGTATCATCAGCCGCGATGACGCCATTTTTCGCACCTGCTTCAATTGCCATATTTGTAAGAGTCAGCCTGTCATCCATGGTCATATTTTCAACGGTTTCACCGCAATATTCCAATGCTTTATAAGTACCACCCTCCATACCGAGATCGCGACAGACAAGAAGCACAAGATCTTTTCCTATTACATATTTTGGTAATTTCCCTTTGAATTCTATCTTAATTGTTTCAGGTACTCTTAACCAGATCTCCCCTTCAGCCCATACTGCGGCTATATCCGTAGCTCCCATTCCCGCTCCGAAACAGCCGAATGCGCCATAGGTTGTAGAGTGTGAATCAGCGCCTAATATAATATCGCCCGGAGCTATAAGCCCTTCATCAGGAAGAAGTACATGCGAAATTCCTGTTCGCCCGACATCATAATAGTGCTTGATACCGAATTTTTTCGCAAATTCTCTCATCATCTTAGAAAAACCGGCAGCATCAATATCCTTTGCGGGGGTAAGATGATCGTTAACCAATGCGATCTTATCAGGGTCGAAAACTTTATCCATTCCGATTTCTTCAAACACTTTTATTGTCAAGGGCGAGGCAATATCAGTCGCCATAGATAAGTCGACCTTCACGAAAATTAGGTCTCCCGGTTTTACGCTTGAGTTTCCCGATTTATTTGCGAGTATTTTTTCTGTTAGAGTCATACCCATATATCAATCCCTTTCAAATTAAAACTTGGATGAATAATCATTGTAATATTCCACTATCTTCTTCCGTGATTGAGCAATCGAAACTTCAAATGGACTCAGCCTTTCAGTTTCGCTTGAAGCCATCACTTTGACTGTTGACTCCCTAATCGTCACAGCGACAGCACGCAGTAAAGAATCAGCGGTGAGATCTATCTTCTCATTCCAGGTAAGAATGCCGAACAATGCTGCTGCTCCCGCATTAGCGATAAAATCCGGAATGACAATGACATTTTTCGAAAATAACCATTTTTCAAAATAGCCTTCATCTTCATCAGCCGAAACCAGGAATGGATGATTAGCCCCCGGAATAATGTATTGAGGATTCAAATTCTTCAGGAGAAGGTCCAGTTTGTCAGCTGTAATATAATCCGAACGGGCTGCAGGAATAAATACGTCAATATCATCTTCAACGCTATATATATCACCTTCGCTTGCCGGAATAACAGTATAATCTTCGGGTAAATTATCTACGTTTATATGTCCGGAATCCTCTCCGGTAATAAGAGACAGATCTATCCCGCCTTTATTATAAACAGTGCAGTCTATGTCGGATATCGCTACCAAAGAAGCACCTTCCTGAGTTAGAAAATGAGCGGCACTCCCGCCCACAGAACCAAAACCCTCAATGGCTATTTTCTTTTCCTCAAACGATGAACCGTCGAGGAAACATGCAGTTTTTGCCGCCTCCATAACGCTGAAACCGGCAACAACATCATTTAATATCGTTTCTTTGCCGAGCACTGTTACCGGAACATTCACTCCTTTTTGGAGTCTGTCGAGAGCTTTATCTAAACCCATAGGTGATTTTTTCGCGAGTGCGTATTGAGGGTGAGGAACCCCAACCTTCAAAACCGAATCAATTATCTCCTTACCCGATGTATTAATATCAGGACCTGGTGCATAAAAACTATTTAGAAACGGTTCAAGAAATTGAACGAACCGATTTAATACTTCTTCTTTTTTCTCTTCGTTTCCGTCATGGTTAACATCAAAATCAAGACCACACTTCGCACCGCCGATGTGCGGATTTATAAATGTAAATTTGAGTGTCATTTTTTTTGCGAGATGAACGATCTCTTCAACCGTCAAGCCCTTGCGAATTCTGATTCCGCCTCCTGCTATACCATTTATAAGGGTATCAACTACGAAATATCCTTTGACGTCATATTTCTTGTCGTAATAATCAACTACAAATTGTGGCTCGTGCTCGTACATCTTAATTGGATCCCCATTAATGCATTTTTTATTTGTTCAGGTTGGAAAGTTAGTTATTTATGCCGACGTTGGAAAGAATTATTTTGTAAATATTTATGGAATTGATCTTAACACTGCCTCCATAACTCCTCCGGCAACAGCATTTGCTTTATCTGAAATTGTATGAAGATAATCGGAGTTACCACGCGGGTCTACATCTCCAATTTTGGTACCTTCCGAAATTTCAACTCCATCATAGATCAATCCTCGAAGCATTCCGGATATTTCAGTCTTTACTTCTATTCCGTTTATATTTCCTACCACTTGAAGAGCACTAACCATATCTCCAAGATTTTTGGTGGACTCAAATTTCCCACTAACCGGGGATCTTATCACTCGCCTGATAGTTTCGCCTCCTACTTCGCCAGGCACTCCTGTGTTCTTCAGGGCGCTTCCATTTGTGATAACACGACCAAGGTCGTGCCCTCTCGACGTTTCGATCACATAATGTGCATCCTTTGGTGCGGCATAACCCGGTCCCAAGGCAATGACCACAGGAGCTAAATTAGAATTTGTGTCCGGATTATTTTTTAGCATTCGCGCATCAACTATGATTTCCGGCGATAATTTCTGAATTGTTGAACCTTCCGGATCGATCAATACGGCTATCTCCTGCCCGATGATCATATCCGCTGCTTCTTCAAGATCTTCGTAGAAGTTCCCTCTGATCCCTTCAATTTCTATCTCACTATCATATATAGCCGAAGCAAAAGAAACCGTCCTGCGGACACAGTGCGGCTCTGCCGTTTCAAGCGCTATTACCGGCATCCCTGCCACTGCCAACCTGCGTATGGCTCCTGAGGCAAGCTCGCCTGCTCCTCGAAAGAGGATTAGATCATCCAAAGTGCTCAATATTTTTTTTACGCTTTCTGCGATTACTCTTTTTCATATTTCTCAATCAATTTCCTGTAATCACTGTTCGTATTTACATTCAGCTGTGTCGAACTATTTTCCAGCTCGAAAGAGACAGCTCTTTTTTTAAATTTATCTGAAAGCCCGAATCCAGATGTGTCTCCCTCAATTTTTGATAGTTCAACCAATCCCTCTTTGGAAAACACCACCGGATTAGCTTTCTTATCATTTAATGTTGGATAAAGCATAGGTGAATCGGGATTTTTTGCAGTATACTCAATAACTTTATTAATAAGACCAACACCAATAAGAGGCTGATCCCCCTGCAAGAACATCACGTGGGAAGCATCCGTTGGAAGTTCCTGAAGACCGCAATTTACCGAAGACGATCGCCCGATTTCCCAATTTTCGTTCTCAACCAACTTTAATCTATCTCCTCCGCCAATGTTTTTTATTCCATATAAAATTTTGTTCTTTTTTGCGCCGACAACTAGAAATACAGATTTTAAATTTGATCTTAAAGCCGCATTCAACGACCACCAGAGGATCGGTTTTTGCTTGAAGGGAAGCGTTAATTTTGGGAAACTATCGTTCATCCTGCTTGAGTTGCCGGCAGCAAGGACTATTCCGTATACATCCAACCTATATCCGAATCTTTTTCATACTACCAATTATTAAGGCAATATCGCGTATTTAATGCCTTTTTTATCGTCCAATAATTTAAAGGCTTGTTTAAGCTCGCCAAGAGGATATTCACCAGTGATCAGCGGCTCCAGATATACTTTATCGCCTACTAAAAATTCTCGAGCTTCCTCAACATCCTTTCTACGGTAATGGAACAGACCCTGTAGCCTGATATTATCATAGTGCAAACGTTCAGCATCGAAAGTAACTTTTGCGCCTTTGGACAATCCCCCGAATAAAATAACTTTGCCATTTTTTGAAACGTAATTTACCGAATCTTCCCAAACCTCTCGAGCTCCGGTCGATTCAATCAGGATATTTACTCCCACGTTCTCCGTTAATTCCATAACCCGCTCCAAAACATTTTCGGATGAAGCATTTATAACATGATCAGCGCCTAATTTTTTCGCTAAGTCGATACGTTCTTCTCCCCGAGCGACAACTATAAGATTTCGCAGGTTCAAAGTTTTCAGTACTGCCGTGAATAACAATCCTATTGTACCGGCTCCCATTACCAATACAGAATCATCCTTTCCCACGGCCGCTTCATCAACTCCATGAACCACGCAGGAGAGCGGTTCGAGCATTGCAGCTTGCCTGAATGAAAGAGAATGCGGTTTGGCAAACATATTTTTTGATACTATCGGTTTCGGAATCCTGATATATTCTGCATATGCTCCGAACATCAGAGAATTTTTTAACTCGTTACAGAGATGTTCTTCTCCTCGAAGGCAAAAATAGCATTCACCGCAAGGTGCAGTGAAAACGGTCATAATATTGTCTCCTTCCCTGAATCCATCCACCCCATCTCCTAATGCTGAAATTGTTCCGGAAAATTCATGACCGAATGGTGAGGGAAGAGAGACTTTCGGGTGACCACGTCGATAAGTTTTTAAGTCGGTTCCACAGGTTAGCGCGGTATGAACTTTGGCTATTACTTCGCCTTGAGACGGCTCGGGCACAGGAATCTCTCTCAGCTCTATCTTTCCAGGTTCCAGAAGGAATCCCGCTCTCATCATCTTGCTCAATTTTCGGTTACCATATTTTTAAGACAAACATCTTTCGGTCGGAAATTTTATTTTATTCACCGGTGTACAAAGACTAAATTTCAAAGATATTGTTTACATGTGTATAGGATGAACCCTCTAATCTACCAACTGCATGAATTTTTTGTGGATCCACAATCCCATTTTCAAACTTACCGTCATCTATATGAAATAAAACTACTTCGCCGATAATTAGAAAATGGTTTTCAGCTCCAATTTCAACGACTTTCTCCAGCATGCACTCCATACTGACCGGAGATTCTTTTATGCATGGCGGAGCTATCTTATCTGACCCGCTGGTCGATAGCCCGGCTATCTTCAGTTCTTCTACGCCGTAGTCATAAAGACCGGCTGTAGAATTCATTGCTTCAACGTTAGTATCCGTAACCATGTTCACAACAAACTCAGAATTTTTGATAATATTTTTCGCTGTATCTTTAATTTCACCGCCTTTAGCCGATATGGATATTGCCAATCTCGGGGGCTTTGTGGATACTCCCATAAAAAAACTGAAAGGAGCGGCATTCACAGAACCGTCTTCATTTAATGTAGTTACCCAGGCTATTGGACGTGGAATAATAATACTTGTTAATATTTTATGAGAATCCATCGCATCAAGAGTATTCGGGTCTACTATCATTTATGTCTCCAATCTGCTTTTCGCTTTTCCTGAAAAGCGTTAACCCCCTCTTTAACATCTTCAGTCTTCATAAGTTCATCAAAATATATGTCTTCAGCTTTCGTTAGAGCAATATTGTATTCCCACTCGATTCCGGCTCTGATAGATTTCCGAGCTAATGAGAGTACGGCTCTACTCTTTCCTTTTAGAGTGGACAATAACTCATCAACTGAGTCATTGAGCTTGTCATCAGCAACCACACGTGTGATCAATCCTAATTTCTCTGCCTCCGCTGCCGATAGTTCACGTCCTGTAAGGATCAGATCCATTGTTGCTTTTGGACCGATTATCCGGGGAAACGCAGCTGCAGCTACAGGCGGATAACATCCGACATTTATTTCAGGTTGTGAAAATTTGGCGGATTCTGCCGCTATCACAAAATCACATAAAGCTGCAAGTTCGCAGCCGCCTCCGATCGCAGGTGCGTGTACAACTGAGATCGATATCTTATCCCATTTATATATAATCCGAAATATTTCGTGAAATTTTGTCAGCATCGTTTCAATTTTATCTTCTGTGTGATCTGAAATATCTACTCCTGCTGAAAACAGTTTATCTCCAGCTCCACGAAAGAGCAGAAATTGAATATTACTATCCTCTTCAATAGCCTTAAGAGCATCGATAATTTCTTCCATCATTGGAATATCAATAACATTATATGGAGGACGGTTAAGCGTGATCGTCGCTGCCGGAGAATCAATTTCCAGCGATATTGATTTATAATTCATTAGTTTAAAAGAGTTATTTTTTTAGGCTTTTTTAAGTACTTTAAGCGCTGCGTTTATTTGGTCATCAATATTTTTCGAAATCCGACCGGCGAGTCGGTATATCTCGGATATCATATCATAATACTCTTCATCAAGTTCCGGCGTGGTTGTGCTAACAGCGAATATAGGCGTATCATCAGCATCATGCATCCGGAGAATAAACGCCGATTCCTGCTCTTCGGCATTTGTTACATAGAGAAACACAACAAACGAAACTGTGTCACCTAATGTTGCGCGAAATTTGGTAGGCTCATCGCCTTGCTCCCATGCGATTTTTCCCCTTTTTGTCTTTTCGTAAAGTGATTTGATAACTGCTTCATAATCAGGTTCATCATTCAGTGCTTTAGCCATTTACTTTCCTCATTCTAAATTCAAACTCTTTCAAAAAGCGCCGCGATCCCCATCCCTCCGGAAACACATAGTGTGGCGGCCCCATATTTTACTTTTCGTCTTCTCATTTCATGTAGCAAGGTAACTGTGATCCTCGCACCCGTGCAACCAATCGGATGTCCCAGCGCAATCGCACCACCATTTACGTTAAGCTTTAACGGGTCAATATTCAACTCCCGCTGACAAGCTATCACCTGAGCCGCAAAAGCCTCATTAATTTCTATTAAATCAATTTCTTCAGTTTTGACCCCTGTTTTTTGTTCGAGCTTTTTTAATGCCGGTACCGGTCCCAATCCCATATGCTCCGGCTTCAACCCGACTATCGAATATCCAACAATTTTAGCAATGGGGTCAATTCCCAATTTCTCAACTTTTTCTTCTGATAAGACAAGCATTGAAGCTGCGCCATCGGTAATACCTGAAGATGCTCCCGCATGTATAATTCCATCTTCTTTGAATACAGGATTTAATTTTGACAGGTCTTCGGCGGTGATCCCCTTTCGTGGATGTTCGTCCGCATCAATTATTGTTAGATTACCCTTTCTGTCTTTCAGTTCTACTTTAACAATTTCATCGTCAAATTTTCCATTCTTGGCTGCCGTCTCACACTTTTGCTGACTTTCAGCGGCAAACTCGTCCTGCTCTTCGCGAGTGATGCTATATTTTTCAACAAGATTTTCCGCCGTTTCACCCATAAGTTGTTTGCATAGCGGACAGATAAAGCCATCCCAGAATTGCGCATCCAGGATCTCATTATGCCCCAATCGATAGCCCCAACGGGCGTTCATAAGCAGATATGGAGTAGTACTCATTGATTCCATTCCACCGGCGATAACCACATCAGAATCAGAAAGCATCACCGCCTGCGCCGCTGAGACGATGCTCTTCAGTCCGGAAGCGCACGCTTGATTCAATGTCCAAGCAGGTACTTCATCGGGTAATCCCGATAGTCTTACGACCTGTCTTGCGGGATTTGGACGGTTTCCTGCCTGCCGGGCATGTCCAAGTATTACCTCATCAACAGAGGCAACATCAATTCCGCTACCCTCCAATGTTCCCATAACGGAAAACTTTCCAAGCTCTGCCGCCGGTACATTTTTAAATACTCCCCCGTATGCTCCTACCGGAGTTCTCCGAGGCTCTGCAATATATACTTCTTTCTTTCCCATATTAAGTTCTAATCACTATACTCGGCATACGAATCCGGTGTTTCCCATACTTTCACAGATATCACAGGAAATCCTAAGGATTTTACGTGGTCATAAATTAGTTTTGAGATAAATTCGGCTGTGGGATTTCCCGAAACAGCCAGAAACCGTTCTCCTGCTTCTTCAAGCATGGGTATAATTTCATCTTTTTCGTTTAGTATCATCACATGGTCAAGATTATCATCTATCCAGCTTTTAACTGCCTTTTTGATATCGGTAAAATCAAATACCATTCCTCTTTCATCAAGTTCCTTCGAACTTAATTCAATTTCCGCTCGGGCATTATGACCGTGCAGATGCCTGCATTTGCCGTCATAATTTAAGAGACGATGTCCGTAACAGAATTCTATGGCTTTGCTTACTTTATACATTTGATATAATCTCTATTTTGATTACTGATAGCTGAAAAATATAATCAGGTTGTCGAGGCAAGGGCAAATAAAAAAGTTGATTATGCTTAATCGTTTATTTAGCTTCAATTCTTAATAATTTTGAATAATCACTGTAAACAGTCAATATTCTAACACTATAAGGAAATAAATTGTTAGCTGTCACAAAACCTAAACCTCATGAAAACGAAGAGTGGTCTCACGGATTTAACATTATCGATATGCCGGAGACGAGTTTGCCCGATGATGATCACGTTCTGATAGAAGTTTCAACAGGCGGAATTTGCGGAACAGACGTTGGAATTTATAATTCAAAAGAATCAATTAAAAAAGAGATGATGCTTGCCGTAGATATTGATCCAATAATAATCGGGCACGAATTTGCCGGAAAATTGGTGGAAATTGGAAATGGTGCATTGGAATTTCTCGGAAGTAAATTTAATTCTCCTCTGAATTCTGATTTCAAAAATAAGATTATAAACGAATATGACGTCACGGCAGAAATGCATATCACCTGTGGAACATGTCTGCAATGTCGAATTGGGGAAAAACACGTTTGTAAAAACACTATCATAAAGGGTATTCATGAACACGGAGCCTTCACAAAGTACATTGCCATTCCGGTTGAAAACCTTGTACTCATTCCACGTGGAAAAATTCCTATGGAAATTATGTCGTTTATGGATGCTATCGGAAATGCCGTTCATACCACGAGCACTATCGACATAAAGGATAAAACTATCGCTATTCTTGGCTGTGGGATTCAAGGGTTGATGGCAACAGCTATCTCCCACAAGCTTGGAGCGAAAAAAATATTTGTCACGGATGCATCTCATCCTGATGCGGGAATGACCCCTGAAAAACTTGAAGACTCTCACTTCGCAATGGCTAAAAAATTTGGAGCGGATGCCTGCTTCGATATGGCAATTCAAGATAACAGACAAAAATTTTTCGACTTTATAATGGACGAGACGGATGGAATAGGTGTTGACGGCGTTCTTGAAATGTCCGGCAATTATAGAGCTTATGAAGATGCTTTCAAAGTTCTTCGTGCCGGAGGCGTATTTGCTCTTCTCGGATTACCAAGTGGTGATTTTCAAATGGACTTTGCGAGAGATGTAATTTTTAAAGGTGCCACAGTAAAGGGAATTATTGGTCGGAAAGTATGGGAAACCTGGGATCTTATGACAGAATTATTAGAGAGCGGACTCAGCGATACTTTCATGGATAATGGATTTGTGACTCATGATCTCGGCATATCGGAAATCGACCAAGCTTTTAAGGAAATCGCGGCTGGGAACGCTTTAAAAGTACTTCTCCGGCCCGAATAATAATCAGAGGAAATAATATTTATGAACAGTATGCTCCCTATTATCAAAGAAGAACTAGACAGGATTCAGAAAGCCAATACATTTAAATTTGAAACCGAAATAGAATCCCCCCAATCGGGTAGAGTAAATGTTGGCGGGAAGGACCTAGTGATGCTTGCTTCAAATAATTACCTCGGGTTGTCCAACCATCCCCGAATAATAGAAGCTTCAATTCGGGGTATAAAAGAATACGGACACGGAGTTGCATCTGTTCGTTTCCTTTGTGGCACCCAAACGATTCATAGAGAGCTGGAAAAAAAGATAGCAGAATTCCTCGGCACCGATGATTCAATACTTTTTTCATCCTGTTTTTCAGCGAATGAAGGTCTTTTTGCAAGTCTTTTTAACGAACCGTTAGGCAGCGATGAATGGCAGAACGTAATTTATTCTGACCAACTCAATCATGCCAGTATCATAGACGGAATGAGGCTTTGCCGCAAAAAAAATACGGTGAAAAGAATTTACAAACATCTCGATATGGATGATCTTCGCAATATGTTGGAAGAAGATAAAGATAAGGATTTCAGGTTCCAGTTGTTGGTCACGGACGGCGTGTTCAGCATGGAAGGTGACCTGGCGCCTATGCCTGAATTGACCGAACTGAGCAATCAATACGGATTAACATTGACTGTGGACGATTCTCATTCACTTGGGGTTTTAGGTAGCACCGGACGAGGAACGGCGGAAGAGCTTGGAGTACACGGCAAGGTGGATATTACCACCGGCACGCTTGGAAAAGCTATGGGAGGTGCAGCAGGTGGATTTATTTCCGGTGATTCCGACCTTATCACTTATCTCAGACAGAAATCGAGACCGTACACATTTTCGAATTCATTGCCTCCAAATATTATTATCGCAGCGATCGAAGCATTTAACCTTCTCGATTCTGATCCTTCGATTCTTAATAAATTAAAGGATAATACTTCTTATTTTCGCAAAGAGATCCAGTCACTCGGATTTGAAATACTTGAGGGTGTCCATCCTATAGTTCCTGTAATGCTCAAAGAGGCATCGCTTGCTCAGGATATGGCGAAATCGCTGCTTGACGAGGGAGTCTTTATCAAAGGGCTTTGGTTTCCAGTTGTACCTGAAGGGGAAGCCAGGTTGAGAGCGCAGGTATCTGCTGCTCATGAAAGAGAAGATATTGACCGTGCTTTAGACGCCTTTGAGAAAGTTGGCAAACGAATGGGAGTTATAAAATGATAAAATTATCCAATCAGCTTAAATCCATGTTATTATTCATAATTATTCTTTCGTTTTCTTGTGGCAATATGCCTGCTTCGAAAGAATATGAATTTGCGATCGCCATCCACGGCGGAGCAGGAACCATTCTCAAAGAGAATATGACCTCTGAAGTTGAAGCCCAATACAGAACGAAATTGTCTGAGGCTTTGAAAACGGGATACGCTATTCTGGAGAACGGTGGTACAAGCCTTGATGCTGTTACAGCTACAATAAATATTATGGAAGATTCTCCCCTATTCAATGCTGGTAAGGGTGCCGTTTTTACCCATAATGGATTGAACGAATTGGACGCTTCGATCATGGATGGAAAAACTTTAAAAGCTGGAGCAGTTGGCGCAGTTCGAAATATAAAAAATCCGATTAATTTGGCTAGGACCGTAATGGATGAAACCAAACACGTTATGCTCATAGGAGAAGCGGCAAATCTTCTTGCTGAAGAATACGGAATCGAATTAGCTCCGGACGATTATTTTTTCACAAACAGAAGATGGAAATCTCTTCAGAAAGCTTTGAAGGCTGAATCCAAGAAGGATCTCTCAAGCAACTCTAACAACCCCGATAATTATTTCGGCACTGTGGGAGTTGTGGCTCTTGATCAAAATGGTAATCTTGCTGCCGGAACTTCTACGGGAGGCCTTACAAACAAAATGTATGGAAGAGTTGGCGATTCTCCCATAATCGGAGCTGGAACTTATGCCAATAATAATACCTGTGCGGTCTCAGGAACCGGTAAGGGTGAATATTTTATGCGAGGTTTAATTGCCTATGATGTCTCAGCGCTTATGGAATATAAGAATATGAATGTACATGAAGCGGCAACGGAGGTAATTACAAATAAGCTTACTAAGGCGGGTGGAACCGGAGGAATCATCGCGATGGATTACAATGGCAATGTTTCAATGACCTTTAACACAGAAGGAATGTATCGCGGCTACTACCGGCAGGGTGAAGAACCGATTGTGCGGATTTTTAAGAAGAAGTAATAAATTCAATAAAAAAGCCCGCTTTCGCGGGCTTTTTAACTCTCTCAGATTCTGAAGAGATACTGGAATTTCATAAAGTATTGCCTGTCGGCTTGAACAAAATCGAGCCCTCTATTGCTTTCATCGTCAAAAGAGCCGTGTGTCGAGCCGATGAAGAATTGAGAGAACGGATTTATCTTATATGTCAGCAGCGGTTCTAAATCCAACCGTCTGTTGAAATCATTATACTGAACTACAACCCTAAGAAAAAACTCCTTTGTGAATTGATATTCTGTCCTAGTCCTGAAGATATATCCTTTTCTCTGCTCTCTACTCTCAGTTGCAATTACGTTGAAATGATCAAAATTCGGTTCTATCACCAATCTATCCATAGGCTTTATTGTGGTACTAATCCCATAATTCAAAATATCTGCCGGTTCGGGTGGGT
>CBDUTM010000005.1:0-15123 GCA_965369985.1 uncultured bacterium
ATCACGTGGAGTCGGGTTAAAAGCCGTATCCCACTGTGACTGGTGAATGTAGTAGGTTGCATTAGGAAACGTAGCCGTTAATGTTCCTTCGTCGTTAAGTCTTGTGGCTCCACCTGCATGATCGAAATGCAGATGTGTCAACACAACATGAGTTATATCTTCTCTGCTCATTCCTGCTTGTGAAAGAGAAGAATCTAGTGAGGATTTAGAATAATCAATTGAATATATCCCCTTTAATTTATCGTCCAATTTTTCTCCGGCACCGCTTTCCACAAGTATATTCTTTCCCTCGGATTGAATCAGCATCGCTCGCATTGCGAGTGTGATCCTGTTCCGGTCATCAGCGGGATTGGTTTTTTCCCAGAGAGTCTTCGGAACTACGCCGAACATGGCTCCGCCATCAAGTCCTAATGTTCCGCATTCTATCGTGCTTATTTTATAATCGCCTATTTGCATTAGCTCATATACTCATTCGTGGAAGAATTATAGATGTACCTTTCAGATTGAAAATATCCTCTCGGCTCACGCAAAGAATATTTCCCACTTACCCGGAATGAAAATTCCGTTATGATTTTAAAAAGTTTTTTATCCAGCCCCATGAAGCGCTTTCATCGATGCTCCACGCTGCGCCGTTTTCATTGGTTGGTTATTTGTTGTGAGATCAAACTGTCTAAGTAGCTTATCTTTATCCCAAATCATGTCAGAACGAGTATAAGAAACTAAATCGTCAATGTAGGTTAATTCTATTGCATCCTCCGGGCATGCTTCTTCGCACATCCCGCAGTAAATACACCTTAACATGTTGATCTCAAACTTTTCGGGAACTCTTTCCCTATCCATCCATTCAGACGGTGAAGGTGAAATTGTTATACAGTTAGCGGGGCAAGCCGTAGCGCACATTTCACATGCGACACACTTTATTCTCCCCTTACTGTCTTTATTTAACCTGTGCGCTCCTCTATAGCCCGGATGATGTTCCACTGTTTCTTCAGGATATTGTATCGTGAAACGACTTCCCATCAGGTGCTTAAAAGTAAGCGCCAAACCTTGTAATATTGCCGGTATATAATATTTATCCAAAACAGATTTTGGTCTACGTACTATCATCTGTTATATTTATTTCCTTTTTTCAATTCTCCGGTATAAATATACCATACATCAATTACGTTGTCAATGAAAGTTGAAATCGGATTTTGCAAAATGATTAGTAGCTGTCAATTAGCGTAAAGTGGGCACAACTGGACTCGAACCAGTGACTTCCGCCTTGTAAGGGCGGCGCTCTAAACCAACTGAGCTATGCGCCCGGTAAGATTAGTTTAATATATTGTGGAGTTACTTTCAAGAGGCTTGTATAAATGAAAGGTTTATTCCATTTTTTCAATTAGTGATTGGAATTTAGGATGGTCTCTAAGCGGATCCAAATCGGAATCGTTCTCTAGCCATTCCTTATAAGCCCAGCCGCCATCAATTGCTTTTTCTAACAATTCAACTGCTTTTTCTATCTCACCTAGCAAGGAATAACTGCACGCGACATTATATAGGACGCCGGTATCTTCAGGCTCCAATTCAAGTGCTTTAGCAGACCATTCCAATCCTAATTTTTTATTTCCAAGTCTAATGTGTGTACTTGCACCCAAATAAAGAGCGCGGACATCATCAGGATTAAGCTCTAAGTGGCGTTCTAATCTCTCTAACCCGTCTGATTCGACTTCAAGCGCCTTCTCTTTATCATCAAGGCTCCTTAGAGCATTTGCAAGAAAAAATAATGCCTGGTAATCTTCGGTTGTTAGCTCACTTGCCCTCTTAAAATTTCGTGATGCCTCTTCTAAATTGCCTTGAGCCCAGTAGTTCCGACCATTTAAATAGTATGCATCATATAAATTTGGATTAATTTCAATTGCTTTCCTGAAAGCATCTTCTGCTTCGATATAATTCTTATTGAGAGAGCAAGAATAGCCCGCTGACACGTGAGTTTCTGCAAGATCAGGTCCAAGTTCTATCGCTCTTTGGCTCGCTTCCTCGGCTTTAATTAGATAGTCTTCCGTGCTCTTGTAAAATGCATAAAGCCAGCAGTAGCATTCAGCGATGCTTGCATATGCAATAGCATAATTAGGGTCGATCTCGATCGCTCGATCAAGCATCTTCAGTGCATAATTAAGATTTTTCTTTGTCCAACTTCGCATAAATTTTCGTGCGCGAAGATAGAAATCATAAGCTTTAATGTCTGTAGATGGATTATTTCTGATCAATTTCTTCTCATTATCACTCAGAAATACCTTCAAAGATTTTATAATGTGATCTGTTATTTCATCCTGTATAGCAAAGACGTTTTTAAGTTCCCGATCATACGTTTCTGACCATATATGATAACCGTTTTCAACCTTTATTAGCTGAGCGGTCATTCTCAGCTGATTCCCCTGCTTGCGAACACTACCCTCTAATATCGTTTCTACCTTAAGTTTCTCCCCAATCTCACTTATATCTTTATTAATTCCTTTGAAAGCAAACGAAGATGTCCTTGAAGCGACCCTTAGATCTTGAATTTTAGTTAAGGCATTTATGATCTCTTCCGCCAACCCGTCCCCAAAATATTCGTTTTCCGGATCAGAACTCATATTTACGAATGGCAATACAGCAATTGAACTTCCATTGGTATCTATATTTTGACTCATCGTTTGTGACATTTTTTTATCTTCAAGAATTAATGAATAAATATTAATTGGCCGTTCAACATTCTTCAGAACTCTTTCCCCTAATAAATGAGCCTCCAATTCAGACTGATTCCGGATGTCATCATAAACTCTTTCAGAAATACACACACCGCCGGGGTCTGCCAACGGTTCAATTCTTGAAGCTACGTTAACGCCGTCACCATACACCTCATCTCCTTCAACCATTACGTCTCCGACATGAATACCGATGCGTAGTGTTATATTGCCTTCTACCTTGATGGCACGCTGAATCCCAATAGCGGCATTCACGGCTTCTATAGCGCTGTCAAACTTGCAGAATGTCCCGTCGCCCACATATTGTATAATATCACCGCCGTGCTCATCAACATGAGGCTTCACCAATTCACGATGCCTTTGGATCACTTCTCTCGCCTTGCCTTCATCCTTTTGCATAAGAGCTGTGTAGCCCACCATGTCCATAAACATGATCGCTGCGAGTTTGCGTTTAGGCTCAGATGGCATATTTCTTATTTCTTCCTAAATTTTATTCTGTGGAATTAAGTATGAAAGTTACTCGAACGAATGACTTCCCGCAAGATAAATGATTACCAGTTAATTCCTATCCGGGAGTTTTAAGATACGTTTTTGTTACGCAAACAGTGTGCTTCATAAACGATGACTTTTATTTTTGTTTATTCCCCTTCTTCGATATTCTGAGCGTTTACGACTGCTATCGCAGTCATATTCACCACATCCTTAACTTCGGAAGAGCCGACCTGCAATACATGAACCGGTTTCTCCAACCCGACAAGTATCGGACCGACAGCTTCCGCCCCTCCGAGCCTCATTAGAAGTTTATAGGCAATATTCCCGGATGTCAGATCCGGAAATATTAGAACATTTGCTTCTTTTTGTAGCGTGGAAAAAGGATAATTCTCTCGCAATACAGATTTGGTCACTGCCGCATCAACATTCATCTCACCATCAATAATCAAATCAGGGTCTTGCTCTTTCACAAGTTGTACAGCTTTTGCTACTTTTCTCGCTTCCGGATGTCTTGAACTTCCGAAATTTGAAAAAGAGAGCATAGCTACTCGCGGTTCCATGTCAAATTCACGCGCTAAATCAGCCGTAAGCAGCGCTGTTTCAGCCAGTATCTCAGGAGTGGTTTCTATGTTCATCGTCGTATCGGCAAATAATTTTATCTTGTTTTTAAATATCATAAGGTAAACGCCACTTATACGATTAATACCTTTTTTTGTATTAATAACCTGAAGCGCGGGACGAATAGTCTTCTGATATTGCTGCGATATTCCTGACACAAGCCCGTCAGCATCGCCAATATTAAGCATCATAGCGCTAAAATAATTCGGATTTATTATACTTTGATAAGCTTCGTCATAAGTGACCCCATTCCGCTGTCTTAGAATCGAAAATTCTTTGGCGTATCGTTCCCTGAGATCATCGTCGTACGGATCAATGATTTGCACATTCTTACAATCCAAACTAAGCGATTTAATCCGTTTGAGAATCTTTTTCTTATTGCCTAACAGGATCGGTTGGGCGATGCCCTCGTCAATTACTATCTGACACGCACGTAATATTTTGTCGTTATCTCCCTCAGGATACACTATTTTCTTCGGATTATTCCGCGCCTTTCTGATCATTAGGCGCATTACCTGTCTTGACTTACCCAACCGATTTTCGAGAGATTCCTTATATTCATCCAAGTCTATTGTTATACGCGCAACGCCGCTGTCCATCGCAGCTTTAGCAACGGCTGTTGCCTCCCAGATGAGTACTCTCGAGTCTATAGGCTTGGGAATAATATAATCAGGTCCGAACTTGAAACTCTGTACATTGTATGCTTTCGCAACGGCATCAGGCACATCTTCCTTGGCTAATTTCGCGAGAGCGTGGGTTGCGGCGATTTTCATCTCTTCATTTATCGTTTTTGCTCTTACGTCAAGAGCCCCACGGAATATAAACGGGAATCCAAGTACGTTATTCACCTGATTGGGATAATCAGATCTTCCCGTAGCGACAATAGCGTCCGGTCGAGCATCTTTAGCATCTTCATATGTTATTTCAGGATCAGGGTTTGCCATTGCGAAAATTATGGGGTCTTTCGCCATTGTTTTAACCATAGCTTTAGTGAGAACACCTTTTGCGGATAATCCACAAAATACGTCCGCGCCTTTCATAGCATCGGCTAATGTGCGATCATCAGTATCAACTATGAATTCGGCTTTATATTTATTTACATCCTTTTTTCTTCCTTTATATATTACTCCACTCCTATCAACCATTCGTACGTTCTTTTTATCCACTCCAAGATTAATATAATGCTTTGCACATGATATCGCAGCAGCACCCGCGCCTGATATGACGATCTTTATATCGCTTGCTTTTTTCCCTGTTATTTCAAGAGCATTTATCAATGCGGCTCCTGATATTATGGCGGTACCGTGTTGATCGTCATGGAACACCGGGATATTCATTTCTTTTCTTAATCGTTCTTCAATTGAAAAACATTCGGGAGATTTAATATCCTCAAGATTTATGCCGCCGAATGTGGGTTCCAGCAGTTTTACCGCATTGATAAATTCTTCCTCGTCATCGGTATCAAGTTCAATGTCGAATACATCCACGTCTGCGAATTGCTTAAACAGACCTGCTTTGCCTTCCATAACAGGTTTGCTCGCTAATGCTCCGATATTTCCAAGTCCCAGAACTGCCGTTCCATTTGTCACAACAGCCACAAGGTTTCCCTTCGCAGTATACTCGTATGCATCATCGGGATTATTCTCTATTTCGAGACAGGGTACCGCTACTCCGGGAGTGTAGGCCAACGAAAGGTCTCTCTGCGTGATAAAAGGCTTGGTTACATTTACTTCAATCTTTCCTTTTCTGTCTCTTGAATGGTACTCTAAGGCATCTTCTTTACGAATCATAAGATTTCCCCTGTTGAATTTGTGGGTGCGCTTGGCTGCTTGAAGATGAATATATAATTAATCGAATGAAGAGAACTACGATTATTTAACTTTCGTTATATAAATGCAAAAGATATTTTAGTGCTGAATTGATATCTGTAGCGAAACTCAGAGATTGGAATCTAATAAATTCCGGATACCTCCTTCAAAAAATTCCTTTTCCTGCGCGCCGACAAAATAATTGGTCACTTCTCCTTTTTGATTTATCAGGAAAGTAGACGGTATTGAAGCAAAATTGCCATATGCGTAAACAAGTCTGGCTATATCCTCATCTGATCCGTATAAAATAGGATAATCCACGTTATATGATTTTATAAATGACTCTATTTTATCCTTTGAGCCCGATGTTATAGCTACACCGACTACGATTACACCTTCATCTTTGTAGCTGTTATGCAGTTCATTCAGTATAGGAATCTCCCACCTGCAAGGACCGCACCATGTTGCCCAAAAATTCAGCATCACGACCTTACCCCTCTGATCAGCAAGATTAAAATCTTCCCCGCTGAGGGATTTCAATGAAAACTCAGGAGCCATCTGATAATCTTCTTCTCCCACAACTTCGGGAACATTAGCGTCCACATCTAAATAGTAATCGAATACAATGCCCGAAATTAACAACCCAATTGCAATTATTTTTAATGCTTTCATTATTATCCTATATTTAAAAGCCATGGAAATAGCTTAGTAAAATATAATGTCATCTTATAAAATAGATTGAAAAATATCATAATACCTATTCCGACAAGGAACGCACCGCTTATTATTTCAATTAATTTATAATGTTTTCGCATGACCGATGAAAAAGTCACAAATTTATTTGCTGCAAATGCTGTGAGGATAAATGGTATTCCAAGTCCGAGGGAATAAGCCGAGAGCAATATCATTCCTTCTACAGCTCCTCCCTGAACACCTGCAATAGCAAGGATTCCTGCAAGAATCGGTCCGATACATGGGCTCCAACCCACGGCAAATGACAGCCCGATAAGAAACGCGCCTACGTATCCTACTTCCTTTGGATTAATGTTGAGACGTTTTTCATATTGAAGAAATCGCACAGGTATCACGCCTGCGAGATGAAGACCAAAAAAGATAAGTACCGCTCCTGCTATCCTGTAAAACAACGGCTGTTTGAAAAACGCCGAAAATAATCCCGCAAGCGCTGCTCCAAGAAGAATGAATACCACCGAAAATCCAAGCACAAAAGATAAACTTAAGAGTAATACCTTTTTAGTTTTCTTCGAATCTTTGCTGCCCTTCAATTCTTCAATAGACAAGCCCGAAACAAATGTGATGTATGCCGGGACAAGCGGAAGTACACAAGGAGAAACGAACGAAATAAATCCCCCGAAAAATGCGGCAATAACTCCTACGTTCGGCATTTTATAATTCCGTTAATTAATTTAGCTTGATTGAATTTCAACACCTCTCCAAAACGCAACATAATTTTCAATCGAACTTGCGGCTTCCGATGCTTTCGGATAATACCAGGCGGCATCTGAATTTTCCTCTCCATTCACTTCAAGGTTATAATAGCTTGCTTCTCCCTTCCATGGACAAGTTGAATGTGTATTATTCTCTTTAAAAAATTTCATATTTAAACTTTCAGGAGGAAAATATTGATTACCCTCCACTACAATGCATTCGTCGCTCGAAGCGAGTATTTCTCCATTCCATAACGCTTTAATCATAATTTTCTCCAATTATTATGCATTTAGCCTCAATTCAACGGCTAATGTTAATAATTGGCGTCGCTTATAAATGTCATTTAGATTACTCATTTTCAAAAATACCACTTTTCCCGCCTGATTTGAATATTAGTCTCACATTGCTTATTTCAATTGTCCTGTCCACGGATTTACACATATCGTAAATTGTCAAAGCAGAAACAGCAACCGCAGTCAATGCCTCCATTTCCACGCCTGTACCGTCTTTTGCCTTTGAAGTTGCGGTAATTTTAACCAATTTTTGATCCTCGTCCAGTTTAAACTCAATATTAACATGGCTTAAATTGATCTGATGCGTCAGCGGTATGATCTCCGAAGTTCGCTTCGCCGCGTTAATTCCTGCAATATTCGCTACTGTTAGGACGTCACCTTTTTTATTTTTGTCCTTAATTATTGCATCAAAGGCTTCTTCATTCAGTTTTACCTCACCAACTGCGGAAGCTGTTCTGACGGTTGTTTCCTTATCGGTGACATCCAACATTGAAGCTTTTCCATCTTTATCCAGATGGGATAACATCAGTTTTCCTCTCTATCTCAATATCAAAGTTCCGATTTTGTTGTGAAATATACACGGTCCATAACAACATCTTCTAAAGGTCTGTCTCCGGGACCTGTATTGACTTCGGCTATTTTATCAACAACTTCAATTCCCTCTATTATTTTGCCATACACCGTATACTCGCCGTCAAGATGAGGAATATCCACATGACAAATGAAAAATTGACTCCCGCTCGATCTTCGTTCAGGATTAACGTTGTTTCCGGTCCTTGCCGCTGCGATCGCTCCTCGTTTGTGGATACTATGTATTTCTGCGCCAACAGTATATCCGGGACCACCCATACCATCATTGGTCGGATCATCGTCACGAGAGTTAATATCACCGCCTTGAATCATGAATCCGGGGATTATCCGATGAAAAGTAATTCCATCATAATAGCCCGCTTCTGCTAATTTTTTAAAGTTTGCTGCGTGAATAGGAGCATTTTCAATATCAAATTCGATCACCATTCTTCCGAATTTAGTTTCAATTACTGCTACCTCATCAGCTTCCATAGTTGGTGTACCCAATGCAGAAACTTCGTCCATTACTGCCTGAACCTGCTCTTGAGTAAGCGTTTCGTGCGTCATATTTGTCTCCAGTGTAGCTTTATTATCTGCGTTTTTCGAACATCCGGCAAGCAATCCAACAAGTGCCAGTAGTGTCAATATTTTTCTCATTATTAAATTCTCCTGAAATAATATTTAACTTATACGTATTAGGTAAATCTATAGCCTTCTATTTCATCATCATTTAAATATAAATAATCGATAGGTAAGTTGCACTTAGACTTTAATTATCTGTGATTCAATTATAACTATAAATTATGTACTTGACCTATCTTATCTCTCGGGGCAGAATATATTTGATGGTGTAAATCACCATTTCCGCGTAACGCAGATTTTACGGCGTTATCCGCCAAATCAAAAGTATTAGTATTTTCTGAAATATGACCCAATATCACATTTGCAGATCTACCTTCGAACAGTTCCGCTATAAGTGCTGCAGCGTCTTTATTTGATAAATGACCGAGTCTGCCTCTGATTCTTTGTTTTATCGACCAGGGATAGGAAGAATTCGTTAACATTCCTTCATCATAATTAGATTCGATCAAAAGCAGATCCACATCCTTCAACCGCTGTTTGATCAATCCGGTGGCATAACCACAGTCGGTGAGTATACCTGCTTTTTTCTTTTTCACTGAAATGGTAAATCCAAGCGGATCGGCGCTGTTATGCGGTACGCTAAACGGATGTACCTTTATTTCACCGATTTTAATTTCTTCCTGTGATAAAATTCTGCGGATTTTTATACTCGGTGTTAAGTTATTTTCCAAAAGCTGAGCTGTAGGTTCATTCGCGTAGATCGGGACATTATATTTTTTCGAGAATACTTTCAGTCCCCTACAGTGATCCAGATGTTCATGAGTGATAAATATGCCGGAAAGACTTATGGGCATTATACCTATTTCTTCAAGCCGACTTACAGTCGCTTTACAAGAAAGTCCGAAATCAAATATTAATCTTGTCTCACCTGATTCGATATATGTGGAGTTTGCTTTACTTCCTGACGCCAGCGTGATAACCTTCACGACTTACCTGTACTTCCGGGAGCAACTATTTCAATACCATCCCGGCAGAGCGGACAGCTGCTTTCATCGTATACTTCTAATTCCATTGTCATAAGCGCATGAGTTTCCGAATCAAATTTCACCTTTCCGCCGCTTCTATCAACCATCAAGGATATGCCTGAAATAACAGCTCCGGCTTTTGATACTTGTTCGCAAACCTCTGTTACGGAGCCACCTGTGGTAACCACATCTTCTACAACGAGCACACGCTGACCCGCTTCAACCTTAAAACCTCGTGTGAATGTCATCTCACCATTGATCCGTTCGAGAAATATCCCATCAGTTCCGAGCTGATGCGCTATCTCGTAGGCTAATATTATCCCGCCGATGGCAGGCCCTACAACTATATCTATATTTTTATCCTTCCATGGAGCCGCCATCTCAATGAGCAGGGGAGCTGCATAAACAGGTTTACTCAGAATTTTGAATTTATCAACATATTGCGCGCTGTGCAGTCCGGATGTCAATCGAAAATGGCCTTCCTTTAATGCGCCGGCTTCAACGAACATCTCTTTTATATCATTTTTTGATAACGCCATTAGATCAAACTATCCCTTAATGTTATCGCTGCTGCCCTGGCCTCAGAGGCGAAATCATCTCCATTTGAGGCGTAAATAATTCCGCGGGATGAATTTACTATGAACAGCTCATTTCCGATTTCACGAAATGCATCTCTGACCCCTGCTGCATCTCCTCCCTGATTACCTACCCCGGGAATTAGGCATGGAAGATTCGGCGCCACCTTAAGCGCTGCCTTCAGCTCTGAAATATGCGTTGCGCCCAATACCATACCGAAGTTTTCGTTTTCATTCCAGGCAGATAATTTTTCTGCTACCTCAATATACAGCGGTTTACCACTCTCAGTATTAAGATATTGAAAATCTTTTGCTCCTGAATTTGATGTCAGCACTAAACTGAACACCCCTTTATCACTGAAATCAGCGAATGGCTTAAGCGAATCAAATCCCATATATGGGCTGACGGTGATCGCGTCGAATCCGTATTTATTAAAAATGGCTTTTGCGTACATTTCCGAGCTGGTACCAATGTCACCTCTTTTCGCGTCTGCGATAGTGAGCGCATCATCAGGAATCATAGCCAGAGTTTCTTTTATTACCCTGTGACAATCATGCCCCAACGCTTCATAAAAAGCGAGATTGAGTTTATATACAGAAGTAATATCTTCCGTACTTTCGATTATCTGTCTATTGAAATCACTGAAAGGATCATCGGAAGAGAGAACGGACTTCGGAAAATATTCCGGATTCAGGTCGAGACCAATGCAAAGATGGCTTTTCTTAGCATCAATGACCGATCTTAATTTTTCTTTAAAGCTCATATTATTTGGTCGCTCAAGAATATGAATTTATCCCCTTGACGGTTATTATTCAATACTTATTGATGTTTTACCTATATACAGTATAAAATTCTTACTATTGAATTGATTATTGTCAACTTGACTATAGAAATATTTATTTATACAATTTCACGCATGAGTGCCATAAACCATGTATGAAGACTATGAACCGATAACTCACGGTTTTGACCCTAAGTCAAGCGTATCTACATCGAAATTAATACGGCGAATCGACGGCGGATTTACCATTGAGCTTCTCCGCTCTTTAGGTTCAGAAGATATTAAACCGCTTATCAGTATCTCTCAATCGCTTGTTGAAAGTTTCGGCTTAAAGCTATTAGCAACAAAAAAAGATATACTGAATTATTTTAATCCGCCTGTTACTCACCCGTTTATTGCTCGGCATGAGGGAATTCCAATTGGCTTTATTATCGGAGTACCGCTGGAACAATTTGCTAATCTTGACTGGGCAAATAAAGACCATAATCTCGGTAAGGAAAATACCTTATACACATATGCATTTGGAGTCACACCTAATTACCGGGGGAAGGGGATTGCCACCGAGCTGAAAAGTACCTATTTATGGTGGAGCAAGGACCGAGGTTATGATCACATAACCGGAACCGTTCGGAAGGGAATTTCAGCCGATATGGATGGAGAAGTCACCCTCCTGTCAAGTTTTGAAAATTGGAACGGTACGGGACTTACCTTCGAATATTACAGACGCAAACTCTAAGGAAAAATTCCAAGCTGTAGATATGTGGTTGCTACTTTTTCAATGGCAAGCACAAACGCCGCAGTACGCAGGTCATTAACACCTTTTTTGCGCTTATAAATTTCCATTATTTCTCTAAAAGCATCTCGCATCGTTTCTTCAAGTCCCGAGTTTACCAGATCAATTTCATCCGGTCCTTTGATAATCGCATTCTTCGTTTTTTTGTCGATAGATTGTTTAAAATAACGTTCGTTCATATTAAGAATTTGTTCGGCTTTTATTTCGTCTAATCTTTTTTCCATCCTACCGTATCTCATATGCGTCAAGTTTTTACCCCACTCAAAATACGAGACCGTGACTCCACCGGCATTTAGATAAATATCCGGAATTATAAAAACTCCATTTTTCAATAAGATCTTTTCTGCGCCGGGCGTAGTGGGTCCGTTTGCGCCTTCTGCCAAAATTTTACATTTTATACCCTTGACATTCGAGAGAGTTATCTGATTTTCTAATGCTGCCGGCAGCAAAATATCACATTCCAGCTCCAGTACCGCTTTCGGATTCTTTACCGTCTTGGTACCCTGAAAATTCCTTATGGAACCTGTAGCTTGTCGATGTTTTATAAGTTCAACAGGATTGATTCCGGCAGGATTACTTATACAGCCATCCCACTCGCCGATACCCACAATTATCGCTCCCTCTTGATACAGAAATCTTGCTGCGTTCCATCCGACGTTGCCAAAGCCCTGTATAGCGATTTTCTTTCCTTCTATACCAAGAGATAAACCAAGTTTTTTCATGACACTTTTTTCATTAGTGGCTTCTTTTATTCCATATTGGATACCCTGTCCTGTTGCTTCTCTCCTACCCTGAATTCCCCCCTGCTCTACAGGTTTTCCGGTAACGCAAGCCATATTATCCAATCCTCCCGGATGGAACGCATCGAATGTATCTGCCATCCAGGCCATTTCACGAGGTCCCGTCCCCATATCAGGTGCCGGAACATTTTCTCCCGGCCCGATAAAATTTTTCTTGATGAGTTCAGCCGTAAATCTCCTCGTCACTCTTTCAATCACGCTTCTTTTATATTTCCACGGAGATATCTTGACTCCTCCTTTTGAACCGCCAAACGGTACATTTACTATCGCGCACTTATAAGTCATCAGCGCCGCTAATGCCATGATCTCATCCTGAGAAACATTGGGGCTATAACGAATCCCCCCTTTAAGAGGTTTTTTATGCTGGCTGTGTTCTGCCCGCCAGCCGATAAATTGTTCATAGCCATGCCCGACTTTTACAGGAAATTGAACCTGGTAAACCGCGTTACATGCTCTTATTTGGCTGATCAATCCGGACGGTAGACTAAGAGTTAATGCGGCTTTATCGAACTGTTTTAATACAATATTGTAAAGGTTCAGATCTTCTTTTGTAGCTTTTCGATTTGGCATTTGATATTCCTTAATGTTCCTTCATCATCATATTTTACAGATTGGCATATAATCGGACACCTTAAGATAATTTACAAGAGATATTTATATTTCTCTTGAAGATTAAGTTTACACTGCCTAAACTTTAATTCTTAATTTCAATTATAAACTTATTACGAGGAAACAAATGAAACTAAAACTTCATTGGCAGATACTAATTTCTCTTCTGCTGGGTGTCATTGCCGGGGCAATTTTTGGTGATAAAATTCTCTGGATTTCTTTTTTAGGCGATTTATTTCTCCGCTTATTGAAGATGATAATCGTTCCTCTTATCATTGCATCAATAATTTCAGGAGTAACGTCCGTTGGATCGGCTGAAAAACTCGGGAAGCTCGGTATCAAGACATTCGCATTTTATATCAGTTCGAGCTTACTGGCTATATTAACCGGATTGGTTCTTGTCAATATCGTTAAACCCGGAGTTGGAGCCGATCTCGGATTTTCCGATGCGCCCACCGGGCTAACCACAATTGATTCACCTCTGGATATTCTATATAGATTAATTCCAACTAACCCGGTTGCTGCTATGGCAGATGGTGAGATACTGCCGATAATATTTTTCTGCATCTTTTTCGGATTTGCCATCACAAAATTACCTGAAAAACCTCGTGTCGCAATGACGAGTTTTTTCAATAATTTCTTCAGCATTATGATGAAAATGACAAATGTTATTATCCGACTTGCTCCGATCGGAGTCTTCGGACTTATGGTTAAGATCGTTGCGCAGACCGGTTTTTCAACATTTATTCCACTCTTGAGCTATATGGCGGTAGTCGCAGGAGGAATACTTATTCACGGTATGATAACGCTTCCCGCAATACTGTTTTTTGTAGCTCGGGTTCATCCTTTAGCATTTTTCCGCATTATGGCTTCTGCCCTGACAACTGCATTTTCCACAGCTTCTTCTTCGGCTACATTGCCTCTGACGATCGAAAGCGTCGAAAAAAAGGCGGGTGTCACAAATAAAATTTCCAGTTTCGTTCTTCCTCTCGGCTCAACAATAAATATGGACGGAACAGCACTTTACGAATGTGTCGCAGCTATGTTTATTGCTCAGGCGTACGGCATCGATTTATCATTCACTCAGCAGATGATCGTGGTTATTACTGCATTACTCGCATCTATCGGAGCAGCCGGAATTCCAATGGCAGGCTTGGTAATGATGAGTATAATATTGAAAGCGGTGGGACTGCCGCTTGAAGGTGTTGGTCTCATTGTAGGTGTTGACAGGGTTCTGGATATGATGCGTACCACAGTTAATGTTTGGAGCGATTCCGTAGGAACAGTTACTATCGCTCGGACAGAAAATGAAAAGCTTGATCCATCACTTCCTCTCTGATATAAGTTTATAATTATTGACTTATTAAGCTTCTTCTTATATCTTCTTAGTAGATATCAGGCATGAAACCCGAACGGGAGGTGCCATTGTTCTTTGATAAATTTTTACCAATTTAAACCCCGACAATTTGAGTGTTATGCTTGGAACCAACACTCTTAAGCAGGGAACTCATCTCAGGTCGTCTATGGCAGGCCCCATTTAGTCAGGCGGAAACCAGAAGCGCTCTGGAGGTGCCCACCGTGATTATACGGTTCCCGAATGAACACTCCGTTGGGGTTTATTATTTTATAAAGAGATCAACAGCTGAACAGAAAATCCTATATAATAACTAATATTCACCTAGTTTCTTGATATCACTTTCGATTTTTGAAGCCACTTCATTCGGCGCTTCAAACGTCAGAATTATTTCATCGCCTACTTCAGATTGTTTAAGCACATTACTCGATGAGTATATATATGCCAATAATTTTCCATCAATTTGTGGAATGGAAACAGTTTTTGTGACATGTGATTTTGTAATAATATCCGAAATTTTCATCTTAAGATCCTGGAGGCCGGCACCGGTCAGCGCCGAGATCATTATGCTGTCAGGATAATTTTCTCGTAAAGCACTCTTTCTCTCTTCATATCGGATCTTGTCGACCTTATTAAATACTGTGATCATC
>CBDUTM010000006.1:0-14901 GCA_965369985.1 uncultured bacterium
GTTGATGCTTGGAAATGGAGCTAAATCTGTGATCGGTAGTCCTTCCGTCTCGAATGCAAAAGTGAGCGCCACAATTTTAAAGCAGGGTAAAGACAAGAAAATAACCATGCTGAAAAAGAAACGTAGAAAAGGTTATAAAGTCAAAAGAGGCCACAGGCAAGAACTGACATGGATCAGGATTGACGATATTTCCAATGGATCCGGAGCTAAATCCAAAGCCAAGACCGAATCTAAAGTTGAACAGGAATAGGCGGAATATCTAATGGCTCATAAAAAAGGTGTAGGTAGTTCAAAAAACGGTCGGGATAGTAATGCTCAAAGGCTTGGGATTAAAGTTTACGGCGGTCAAAAAATCACAGCCGGGAGCATCATACTAAAGCAGCGGGGCACTAAATTCGCAGCCGGGAATAATGTCAAGAGAGCAAATGATGACTCCCTGTTTGCGCTTATTGATGGTTTCGTTAAATACGAGACAAAGAGGAACAACAAAAAGCA
Organism: uncultured bacterium; assembly: GCA_965369985.1. Taxonomy (GTDB): domain Bacteria; phylum Fidelibacterota; class SORT01; order SORT01; family SORT01; genus JACZTG01. The sequence goes on from CBDUTM010000006.1 coordinate 496, forward strand.
TGTCAGTGTTTACGATTCTTAAATTGAAGAATGATTGTAACAGTTAATTTTGATACAACAAAACAGGCATTTGCCATTTATACCCCGTCGAATTCGGCGGGGATGTTTTTTATAGGAGAAATTTAGTCATGAAAATAACGGTTGTTGGAGCGGGGCATGTAGGAGAGATGGCTGCAATAAGATTGGCAGAAAAAGGGTTGGCCCGACAAGTTGTGCTTGTAGATATCGTTGAAGGTATTCCACAGGGTAAGGGATTGGATATGTTTGAATCATCTCCTGTGGAAGGATTTGATTGTGAGATAATCGGGACAAATGGATACGATGAGACTGAAGGATCCGATATTGTGATCATTACCGCCGGAATTCCGCGGAAACCGGGAATGAGCCGGGATGATCTTCTCAAGACAAATTCTAATATAATGAAATCTGTCACTTCTGAAATTGCTGCAAAATCTCCTGATTCAATTATACTCGTAGTTAGCAACCCGCTGGATATAATGGTTTACGTTGCTTTGAAAATTTCGGGTTTCGATCCCACTCGTGTTATCGGGATGGCAGGTATTCTCGATACAGCTCGCTATCGTTCATTCATCGCTATGGAATTGGGCGTTTCCGTTAAAGACGTGCAGGCGATGGTTCTTGGAGGGCATGGCGATTCGATGGTACCTCTCCCCCGTTATACAACTATTAGCGGTATTCCTTTGAGCTACTTTTTAACTGACGATAAGATCGAACCTATATTGGAACGAACGCGATTCGGTGGAGGAGAAATAGTAAAATATCTTAAAACAGGTTCGGCATATTATGCGCCGTCATCCGCTGTTGTGGAAATGGTGGATTCCATTGTCAATGATAGGAAAAGAATTCTCCCGTGTGCGGCATGGCTTACAGGTCAATATGGTATCGACAGTGTTTATGTGGGTGTTCCCGTTAAACTCGGCTCTAAAGGAATTGAAGAGATTCTTGAGATTGATCTGGAAGAAAACGAACTTTCTGCGCTACAGGATTCTGCAAAGCATGTGAAAGAGACTATGACACAACTTGAATTCTGATCTGTAGATTCCCTTATTCCCGCTATAGATTTTCTCATTTCCTTTGGATATGTTAATTTAGATTTAATTTACTTTACGGGAGCATAGCATTATGAAATATCCCTCTGAACCGTTCAGAATCAAAGTTGTGGAACCGATTAAGCACACTTCTCTTGAAGAACGGAAAAAACTCATCAAGGAAGTAGGTTACAACGTTTTTTACCTTCCGGCAGATAGTATTTATATCGATCTGTTGACAGACAGCGGGACGAGCGCTATGTCAGACAAACAGTGGGCAGGATTAATGCTCGGAGATGAATCGTATGCCGGCAGTAAGAATTTTTTTCATTTTGAGAAGGTTGTTCAAGAGCTCACCGGCTTCAAATACGTAATTCCTACTCATCAAGGTCGAATGGCAGAGAATTTACTTTTTTCTTCAATGGTAAAAGAAGGAGATCTGATTCCGAACAATAGTCATTTTGATACTACAAGAGCAAACGTTGAGAAGAACAAAGGGATCGCCCTGGATCTGGTCATTGATGAAGCAAAGGAACCTTCAAATTTGCATCCTTTTAAAGGGAATATCGACATTGAAAAATTAGAAAAACTCATAAAGGAACATGGTAAGGAGAATATCCCTCTCGGAATGCTCACTGTTACGAATAATAACGGCGGCGGGCAGCCTGTAAGTATGAAAAATATTAGGGAAACGTCTGATTTACTCCACAAATATGATATCCCGTTTTTTCTCGATGCCTGCCGGTTTGCCGAAAACGCTTATTTTATTAAATTGAGGGAAGAAGGATTTGCTGACCGTCCTATTCGTGAAATCGCCAAAGAGCTGTTTTCTTACGCCGATGGGTGCACTATGAGCGCCAAAAAGGATGGGCTTGTGAACATTGGCGGTTTTGTAGCGTTAAACTCAAAAGAAGTAAAGGAGCAAATTACTAATCTTCTAATACTTATAGAGGGATTTCCAACATACGGAGGACTTGCGGGAAGAGATATGGAGGCTATGGCGATCGGACTGGAAGAAGTTACAGATGAAGATTATCTTTCTTTTAGAGTTAATCAAGTTAAAAATCTTGGTGATATGCTCACCGAAAACGGAATTCCCATTGTATTGCCGCCGGGAGGACACGCTATTTATATTGACGCTCTCGGCTTCTTGCCGCACATTCCTCGGGATCAATTCCCTGCTCAAGCTTTGACAGCAGCACTATATTCGGAGGCGGGTGTGAGATCGGGGGAAATTGGGAGTCTCATGTTCGCACATACGGATTCGGAAACCGGAGAAACGATTTATCCCGATCTGGAGCTTGTGCGACTTGCTGTTCCGAGGAGAGTTTATACCAATATGCAAATGAACTATGTCGCGGAGTCTCTGATCAGTTTATACAAGAATCGCGATAATATAAAAGGCTTAAAAATTACTTATGAAGCTCCGGTATTGAGGCATTTCACTGTCAGGCTTGAGGAAGTTCAAGATTGATCAGATCCCGGATTTGGGTCATATTTATTTGGTGTCTCCTCACTCTCTTTTTCTATGATTTTTCATTCGGACAGAGTAGACCATCATTCCACTATGTCCAAAAAGAACTCAGTCGTCCTAAGGATTTAACAGACTCAAAAGCCGCCCTGAATAAGTATATTGCGAATAATGAGGAGTCTGTCAGCGTTTGGTTGTTTTTCACTGATAAGGGAATTAAAGATAACCATGTTCTGAATGAGAAGCTTCTCGATTATGAGTTTAGCAGGAACAATTTCAGCATTTCGAAACGAAAAAAACCCCGTAGATCATTTGATTTCAGCGATTTGCCCGTGGAACCATTGTATTTGGAAGAATTATTGATTCATATTTCTAAAATTCGTCACGTGAGCAGATGGTTCAACGCGGTAAGCGTAGAAATGCCGTTAACAAACCTTGAAAGTGTAGATCAGCTTCCATTTGTATCCCGTATTCAACCCCTTCTGAGATTAAGCCGTCCGAATATTGGAATCGATCTTGAAGCTGTGCCCGAATTCAGGAAAAACTCGTCATCTATGATGTTAGATTATGGTTTTTCATTCGACCAGCTTAATCAGATAAATGTTGTTGAAGCACACAATGCCGGTTATACAGGTAAGGATATTACCATCGCTATGTTCGACACCGGATTTTTGCTGTCACATAATTCATTCAGCCACATTCTGAACACTCCAAAACTCATAGCTCAGAAAGATTTCGTCGGAGGAGATGATAATGTTCAGGACGAGGGCTCAGAAAATGCTCATTCACACGGTACAAGCACCTGGTCAACTGTAGGCGGTTTTCAGGATGGTACTCTAATTGGATCAGCGTATAACGCAAGTTTCATCCTTGCGAAAACTGAAAATGTCACCTCTGAAACTAAATTGGAGGAAGACAATTGGATCGCCGCTGCTGAGTGGGTTGAGACACTAGGCGCCGATGTGATCAGCTCATCTTTAGCTTACTTGGATTTTGATGGTACTGCCGATGATTACTCAATTTCCGACTTAGATGGAAATACCGGTTTGATAACTATTGCCGCAGATTTAGCTGTATCAAAAGGAATTATAGTCGTTACGGCAATAGGAAATGAGGGCCCGGGCGTTACCTCTCTTTGGATGCCCTCTGATGGCGTTGATGTCATTTCTGTCGGAGCAGTAACCTCCTCAGGAAACATTGCGTCCTTCAGCTCCCGCGGCCCGACTTTCGACGAAAGGATCAAACCTGATGTTGTCGCGAGAGGAGTATCGACTGCTATTGCTTCAAGTGCAAGTAATTCTAGTTTCGGAGTCGGAACTGGCACTTCTCTTTCCACTCCTCTGGTTAGTGGCGCTGTCGCTCTGGTCATTGAAGCCAATCCTTGCTGGTCGCCCGCCGATGTAAAAATTGCGTTGAAGAACACAGCGGATAATTCCGGAATACCTAATAATGATATCGGCTGGGGAGTTATCGATGTTATGGCGGCAATTAACTTCAGCGGATTAACGAGATGTGATTCTACATTCGGGACAATTATATCCGTCCAGGATATTTTCCCTAATCCTTCAAATTCGGGTATATCGACAATACGGTTCACTCTCCCCGACAATTCTGAATTTCGCAACGGAGTGGATTATCGTCTCCTTGTCTATAACATTCTGGGGCAGAAAGTGGCTACCGTAAACGAAGGGATCTTGTTTCCAAGAATTACTCCTTTCACCGAAACCTGGCTCCATAAAACAGCTGCCGGGCATAAAGTTGCCTCAGGAATATATATTATGAAGCTGATCCTGAATGGCAGAACATTTTCAAAGAAATTTGTCGTGCTAAAATAAAGATTTATATTTTACTATTTTCCAACATCATATACGCCGTGTCAATGATCAGTTCGTGGCTTCTGAAGGTCAATCTCGGTAATTTTTCTTTCGGATAATACTGTACTTCAAGAGCATCATCTCCCGGCATAAAATCCTGTCCTTCCCGAATAGTTATCTTATAAGCGATAACAATAACGTCCCCGTAAAATCCGCCTAATGAAGTATCTACCGTGATAATTTCTCCGGGATTAACGTCTAATCCCGTTTCCTCAAGAAGCTCTCTTTTAACAGCTTGTTCCGAGGTTTCCCCCATTTCTATAAATCCCCCCGGGAGACACCATGAGCCAATATCAGGTTCTACTCCACGCTTTACAAGAAGAATTTCCTTATCATCGTTGATCGATATACCGACTATGGACGGAATCGGGTTTTTATAAAACACTTTACCGCATTTTTGACATTTTTCTCTATTTTGACCGTCAATCTGACTCAATTCGATATTGTCGTGCCCGCAGTCAGGGCAATATTTAAACTTGTTTAACATATAAAAATTATCTAAACACGATATTACTTATCAAAACAGCGGCCAATATTCCTGCGACATTTCCGGCAAGTGATGCCGGTAGCGCATGTCTTCCGTTTTTTATTCCCACAGAACCTAAGTAAACTGCAAGGATATAAAATGTCGTTTCTGTAGAACCCATCATACTTGAAGTCACGAGACCTATAAAAGAATCCGGTCCGTAAGTATTGAGCAAGTCACTCATAACACCTATGGCTCCGCTTCCTGAAAGCGGCATCATAAATGCCATTGGTATGGTCTCCGAGGGCATCCCTATCAAGTTTGTTATCGGAGCCAGCAAAACGGTGATATATTTTAATGCTCCCGACGCTCTGAAAATTCCAACCGAAACCAATATTGCCACCAGAAACGGCATTATCCGTACAGCGACATTAAATCCTTCTTTAGCTCCCTCGACAAATACTTCATAGACCTTTATTTTTTTATAATATGCGTAAAGAGGAATAAATAACATAATTAATGGTATAGCAGCAGCTGATATTCCTTCAATGATAGTTTGAAACATTATCCCCTCCCCTTAGACTTTTTGTTGATTCGGTTCAGAGATCGCGTCTGACAGGCGAAATCGTTTCATTTTGGACAGCAGCTTCGCTAATGTGATCGCAACGATCGTTGAGCAAGTTGTGGCAAAAAGTATAGTTCCGATAACGCGGGCAGGATCCGCCGAACCTGTCGCAACGCGGATGCCAATAATCGTTGATGGTATTATCGTGACGCTTGAAGAATTTAGAGCCAAAAAAGTCACCATCGCATTGGTAGCTGATTCTTCGTTTTTATTTAATTTTTGTAGCTCTAACATCGCTTTAAGCCCCAGTGGAGTTGCTGCATTTGCCAATCCAAGCATATTTGCTGAGATGTTCATTATCATTGCTCCCATTGCCGGATGGTCAGCCGGGACATCGGGGAAAAGACGTACCATTATAGGTCTAAGGAGCCTGGCGATGATATTTATCAAACCTGATTCTTCCGCCAATTTCATAAGACCAAGCCAGAGCATCATAAGCCCGATCAATCCTATGGCAAGCTCTATAGATGTTTTGGACATATTAAATGCCGATGATGTAATTTCCCTTAAAGGCTCGAGGTCTCCGTTCAAGATAGAATTAATTATCGCCACGCTAATACCGATCACTATTAAACCAAGCCATACGATATTTATCATCTTTCCTCCGAATTGTAATTGCAGCAAACTGAAGTATATTCAAAAGTAAAGCCTTTAACTTATACGTGCAAGACGATTTCTATTGAGATTTTCTATCTTGAAAGTTATTTTCCTCTCGCATATTGTTGAAACTCAAATGGTGCTAATTGGAATATAAATATCCTCCTGCTCTTGAAGCCGGAGATACGATAGCCGTAATTGCTCCCTGTTCAGCTGCTCAAAAAGATAAAGTTGAACAAGGTCTTGCCTATCTTGCTGATAAGGGGTTTGTAGTAAAAATTGCCAAAAACCTAACTACTGAAAACGGAATTACGGCTGGTACCAAAGAAGAAAGGATAAATTCCTTACACGAATTTTGGGCTGACCCGGAAGTGAAAGCTCTTTTTTGCGTTAGAGGCGGCTACGGTATACAGCAGATTTTGCCGGAGCTGGATTATAACTTGTTCAGCTCAAACCCGAAAATTTTGGTGGGATACAGTGATATATCCGCTTTGTCCTGCTCTATTTTGGCAAAATCCAATCTAATTACCTACTCCGGTCCTATGGTGGCAAGTGATATGGGTGAAAATTTCGATCTGTTTTCAGAAGAAATGCTCTGGCGTACTCTTATGGGTAATCCAAAAATTCCGAATCCCTCAAAACAGCCTCTCATTCCTTATCGAAATGGAACTGCGGAAGGAGCCATAATTGGAGGTACGCTTACAGTATTACTTCCCTATTTAGGCACATCTTATATGCCGAACCTTGAAGGAGCTATTTTGGTATTTGAAGATATTGGTGAAAATCCCGGTAGATTGGACAGGCACTTCCATCATTTGAAATTTCAGGGAGTGTTTGATCAGATATCAGGCTTGGTTCTCGGGGAATTCAAGGACTGTTTCACAAATGATGACGATCATATCGAATCCCTAACGAAAATACTTGATTCAACAATTAAAGAATATGATTTCCCGGTCCTGATGAATTTTGCTTATGGACATATAAACAAACGAGTGACGCTTCCTTTAGGCGCCAAGGCTAAGATCACTGCTGATCCGCCTCAATTTGAAATAATAAGATAACCTTAATTTTATGGAGTAAAGAATTTTGATCTGGAGCATTCTCGCATCGTTCGCCGCTATCGGTACAGGCTTTATGTCCACTATTTGCTGTGTGGGTCCGGCAACGCTAAAAGTTGTAGGTCTTGCCGGTTTTAACATAGGTCCCTGGTTTGCTGCAAACAGAACCTACAATGTTACCGCAACTATATTGCTATTAGGCGTTGCCTACTATATGGAATATGGTCGCACTCAAAAAGATGAAGGCAAAGCCCGCGCAGAGCTGATTTCAGCAAAACCGATAACAGAAAAAAAGAACTGGGCTAAAATTGCTCTCTGGACCGCTTACGGTATAATAATGTTTTTTAAACTTACCCCCGAGGTTATTACTTTCGTTTATAATTACTGATTGTTGCTCATATCCTTTAACTGATTATAGTTCGACATCAAGATCTTCTCCCATATTGCTCTTTGCAATAATTAATATTATACTTTAAATAGAACACAGGGGTGGCGGATTTTCCCAATCTGCCTGAGAATATACCCTTAAAACCTGATCTGGATAATACCAGCGGAGGGAGGTATAATGAAAAATCTCGCAATTCTATTATCTATAATCGTAATCACGTTCCCGAATGTATCGACAGGACAAATCACAGGTGATATCAACGGCAGCGTACTGAATTCAGAAAATAACAAGCCGATAGTTGGAGCAAATATCCTTCTGGAAGACACTTTTCTTGGAGCTGCGACCGATGAAAATGGCAATTTTGCCATTCGAAACGTTCCTGTTGGTGAATACATTATCAGCGCCGGTGTCATAGGATATGGAGTTAAAAAGCTCAAGATCAATGTAGTTCCCGACAAGATGTTTCTCTCATTTTCGTTAACTCCAAGAATGTTGCCGGGTGAAAAGGTGCTGATAACTGCGTCAAGAGCTATCAGCGGCAGGACACCTATCGCATTCACTAATATTGATTCTAAAACATTGTCAGAAAAATATTCGTCTCAGGAACTTCCTTTGCTTCTAAATGAAGTTCCCAGTCTCTATTCATATTCGATGACGGGCAACGGGATGGGATATTCTGAGATCAAAATTAGAGGATTCGATCCAACGCGTGTCGCCGTCACATTGAATAATGTTCCGTTGAACGACCCTGAAGACCATGTAACTTATTTTTATGATATCGCAGATCTATCTGCGAATGTGCGTGATGTTCAGGTACAAAGAGGAGTTGGAAATTCACTCTATGGAACTGCGGCGATCGGAGGTTCGGTAAATATCCAGACTAAAAGTTTAGGCGTGGAGCCGGGAATGAAGTTTTCAGGCACATGGGGAGATTATAATACCCGAAGATTAAATTTTTCATACGGAACAGGTATAGTTAATAACAATTATTCCGCTTATGGAAGGTTCTCAAAAGTGGAGACCGATGGCTACCGAAGAGATTCCGGTGTGGATGCCTGGTCCTACTTCCTCTCCGGCACCCGTTATGACAAAGATATGAGCACTACCGTTAATATTTTCGGCGGACCGATAATCGCGAAATTTGCCTGGTTCGGTATCACGAAAGATGAGTTGTCTGACGAAAATAGTCGTCGTTCAAACTATTATTCGCCTGCCGACCATAACGGATTCTTTGAAAATCAGGTCGATGATTTCCTTCAAAGCCATTATCAAATACTGAATGATTATAAAATGTCTGATGAAGTGAGAATAGAAAATACTTTCTTTCACGTCAAGGGAGACGGATTCTTTCAGGATTATAAATCTGGCGGAGATCCATTCCAATATAACCTCAACGATACGATTCCTTCCGATCTTATTCGCAAGCAGATCGTGGACAAGGCACAATGGGGATGGCTGCCTCGCGTTACGCTTTCAAAAGAAGATTGGTCTCTTTCCGTTGGGGGAGAATTCAGTTTTTTCAATTCCGATCATTTTGGAGAAGTCGTGTGGACAAAAGAAAGTAATCAGTCTCCGCCGGAAAACAGATATTACGGCTACAAGGCAAACAAGTCATCTTCCACTATTTACGCCCACGGAGTTTATGGTCTCGACAAGCGTACTGATTTGATGCTGGATATTCAGTTTCAACATTTGAGAAATGATTTCGATCAGGAAGTTATAGGCGCATTTCAAAACGATTATGAATTTAACCTGAATTACAATTTTCTTTCTCCCCGTATCGGTATAAATCGCATTCTTAACGACAACTTGTCGCTGTTTGTAAATTTTTCCATTGCAAAACGCGAACCTCGAGATGCAGATATATATGATGCCGATAATCCGTTCGTGTTACCGCTATTCAGGGTCACAACAAATAACGATCTTGATTTCGATGCGCCGTTAGTAAGCGAAGAAACATTGTATGATTATGAGTTAGGCAGCACATGGCGAACCTCGACGGCGTATCTCAAAACTAATTTATTCTGGATGGACTTCCGAAACGAAATTGTCCCAACCGGGCAGGTGGATGAAATTGGTCTACCGGTTTATTTTAATGCCGAAAAATCCATTCACAGAGGAATAGAATTTGACGCATCAATGAGATTCGGGACAGGATATTATCTATCCGGGAATTTCAGTCTTAACGATAATTATTTCGTATCATATAATGAAGTAGGTAACTTTTTCTCTGAAGACAGGTTTCCTATTGACCGCGCCGGTAATAAGATCGGAGGGTTCCCCTCATATCTCGGCGGACTGAAATTAGGTCGGAGGGAAAAACAGTTCAGTTCTTCAATTCAAATGAGATTCGTCGGAAAGCAATTTCTCGATAATTCAGAGTCTGAGGATTTATCTATTAATAGTTATAGCGTGACGGATATTTCTGTTAGCTTTGATTTTTCCGGCAAAAACTCGAAAATTCCTCTTTCACTGCAATTAAACGTTAATAATCTTTTCAACAAAAAATATGAAACCCACGGGGCAGTCGATAGCGGAACCGCCTTTTTCATTCCTGCAGCGCTTAGAAACATATATTTAACTCTGGCTATAAAGCTATGACAGATACCAAAGAGTCAGTCATTATCGCCAACGGTGAATTTACTCTTTCTGACAGGATTATTAACGTTCTTCAATCTTCAGCCAGGATCGTTTGTGCCGACGGAGGCGCTAATCATTTAGTTTCAACAGACTTCACTCCTGATCTGATCATAGGGGATATGGATTCTCTGCTTCCGGATACACAAAAAAAATATAATAAAGTTGAAATCATAAAGGATACAAACAAGTATACTACAGACTTAATGAAAGCTGTTGATCATGAAATATCTGTTGGTGTAGATAGGATAATATTTTTGGGAGCAACCGGCAACAGGTCCGATCATTCCATAGCGAGCTTCAGTTTACTAAAGAGATACGCTCCAGTTACTGAAATCACTATACTCAACAATTTTTCCGAAATTGATTATGTCAGAAAATCAATCACTTTTGATTCTCCAATAGGCAGAAAAATATCTTTAATGGTTATGAGTGGAATATCATCCATAACGTCTTCTGGATTGAAATGGGAACTTGAGGGCGAATCACATGATTTCAGCCCATTCGGAATAAGTAACGAAGTAATAAGTTCACCGGTTACCCTCACTATTGATGGGGATGGAGTGTTTCTTTTCAGATTATTCGAAATGAACGACGGATCGCCGTTATTTGAATAAAATAACATTCAGCTCGATAGACCTGTTTCTTATTGCCGCATATTTCGGCTTAGTTATTTTTTTAGGGATTCGAGCCGGTAAAAAAAAGAACGACACAGCAGAAAGTTATTTTTTAGCCGGAAGACGATTGACGATTCCCGGATTTGTTGCAACACTTGTCGCCACCTGGTACGGGGGGATTCTCGGAATTGGTGAATATTCTTATCAAAATGGATTCTCAACTTGGATCGTTTTAGGGCTTCCCTACTATCTGTTTGCTGCGATATTTGCTGTATTCCTTTCCAAAAGGATCCGTGAGGGTAATTCGCTCACAGTTCCCGAAATGCTTTATGAAAATTTTGGGAAAGCCGCCGGTTTATTCGGTGGTCTGTTAATTTTTATTATTACCTCACCTGCCGCATATGTGTTGATGCTCGGAGTATTGCTGAACCTTCTGTTTGGATGGGGCTTAGGTCTTTCTATTCTTATCGGCGCTATATTTTCCATGGTTTATGTTTTCTCGGGTGGATTTCACGCAATAATTGCCACGGACAAACTCCAGTTTATTTTCATGTTTATAGGATTTGGTTTGTTGTTGCCATTCGCTATAAATGAATATGGAGGTCTGGAATTCTTGACTTCAAATCTTCCTTCACAGCATATGACATTGGTGGGCGGTAAATCATTTTCTTATATAATCGTATGGTTTTTTATTGCACTATGGACAATCGTTGACCCTTCTTTCCATCAGCGGTGCGCTGCGGCTAAAAGTCCCTCGATCGCGCGGAAAGGAATTTTTATTTCTATAGCGTTTTGGTTTTTATTCGATCTGATGACTGTGAGCGCAGGTCTCTATGCCAGAGCTGTATTACCAGATATTGAGCCCTTACAAGCTTATCCTCTCCTGGCGGAACTATTGTTACCTCCATTCATAAAAGGTATTTTTTTCATCGGTTTACTTTCAACGATAATGTCAACTATTGATAGTCTCGCTCTCATATCGGGCGTTACTATCAGTAAAGATATTATCGGTAGGCTCGGGAAAAACGTTTCACTCGATATCGATATATATCATTTACGTTTAGGAGTCATTGCCACATTTTTCATCGCCCTTATAATTGCATATTTTCTCCCGAGTGTTGTCGGTATATGGTACACTTTCGGAAGTCTGTTTATTCCCGCTTTGCTGATTCCCGTTGTTACGAGTTATTTCCCGCGCGCTAAACTAAATGGACGTTCAACATTCTTACTGATGCTGCTTCCATTTGCAGCCGCTGCAATTCAACTGACATTAGGCTATTTGAACGGCTCGCAGGCAGTGCCTTTATATCCATTCGAAATAGAACCCATATTTCCCGGACTTGCCCTATCATCGATTCTATACCTTTTCTTTTTGTTTGAGAACCGTTCTTCTTTCAATATGGAACCAAGAGGATGATTCTGTAGTTAAACAATTACTACTTTTTTAATCTATACATATTGAATATTAATTTGGGAGGGTTCATCATGATCGTCCGTTCATTATTAACCGCATCGCTATTATTTATTTTTTTTAATGTGGAAACGTCAGCCCAAGAAATTAAGATAGCAGAGCTTCAGCGTTTATTCGTATCACCTACAGCAACAATGTTAGAATCAGCTACCTTAAACATCTCAGGCGGTGGAATATTTGGAATCGACAGCAGGGGTAGCGGAAGAAGTCATTTCAGAATAGGCATCGGCGGAGTCGGGGAATTGGCATTTTCGCAGCAGGTACTTTTACCAATATCTTCCTCAGCGGTACAACATTGGATACAAAATCATTAAAAATTGTGATAATACCCGAATTGAAATTCGGGAAATCAATTTCGTCCACTTTTTCCGGAATGGTGAGAAGTTCAGATTGGACAGGTCAGGTTATTAGTAGTGAAAGAGGTCGTTTATTATCAGATGCAGATTTTGTGTCTGTAGGTCTTCAAAACGCGGGGTTTGAAACCCGTTATGCACGATTTTATTTCTCTTGATACAGCCATGAGATATTATTATTCCCAAACAGAACTTTCAGACATACAGGTAAAAATCGGATTAAACGTTAATCTGCCCTTGATCAGAATAATTAATAAAGCAAAATCGTGAAATATTTATTGAAAACGAGGTAGTGATATTATACTATCTCGTTTTCAGTTATTCTTAAATCCCACCTAATCCCTCCCGGCAGTACGCTAAGTTCTCCTGTTATATAGAACTATCAGATAGACAGATTGCTTTTAGAATCAGCAGTGCCTATCTTTCGCATCGAAATTTATAAGAACTTTTAAAAACAGGAATTAATTGATGAAATATGTTTATTCTTTTGGGGGCGGCAAGGCCGAAGGCGCCAGTGAAATGAAAAATTTGCTCGGGGGAAAAGGAGCAAACTTGGCAGAAATGAGTAATCTGGGTATTCCGGTTCCGCCGGGATTCACATTATCTACTGAAGCATGTGTTTATTTTATGGAACATGATGAAACGCTGCCTGATGGATTTGACACAGAAGTGCTTGAGCATTTGAAAAATGTAGAAGAGATCATGGGTACCAAATATGGTGACGCCGATAACCCGCTTCTCTTATCCGTGCGTTCCGGAGCGAGACAATCCATGCCCGGAATGATGGATACTGTGCTGAACCTCGGTATGAATGAAACCACTCTTGCCGGATTCGCAAAGAAAACCGGTAATGAAAGAACAGCCTGGGATTCATTTCGCAGATTCTTGTATATGTACGGAAACGTAGTACTTGGAGTAGAATCAAGTAAATTTGAAGATCTTATTGAGAAGATGAAAAATGATCGCGGGTTTAAGGCAGACACAGACCTCACTACCGATGACCTTAAAAAACTTGCGGATAGTTACCGCGAGCTGATCAAAACCGATACAGGCAGTCCGTTCCCTGAGGATCCTATGGACCAGCTTAAAGGATCTATCAATGCAGTTTTCAAATCGTGGAACCTGCCCAGAGCTAATGAATATCGAAGAATAAATCATATTCCTGACCATTGGGGTACAGCTGTCAACGTTCAGGCGATGGTATTCGGAAATATGGGTGAATCTTCCGCCACAGGCGTAGCGTTCACTCGCGATCCTGCCACAGGCAATAAAATATTCTACGGTGAATATCTCGTAAATGCTCAAGGCGAAGATGTAGTTGCCGGTATCAGGACTCCGCAGCCTATAAACGAAGAAATAAAATCCGACGATTCGCAGATAACCTTAGAGAGCATAATGCCGGAGATTTATTCAGACCTGAACGATATACGAAACAAGCTGGAAAATCATTATCGCGACACACAGGATATCGAGTTCACTATTCAGAAAGGTAAAATTTGGATGCTCCAGACCCGCATGGGGAAACGAACGGCTCTGGCAGCGCTCAATATCGCAGTGGATATGGAGGAAGAAGGCTTGATAACGAGGAATGAAGCTTTGCTTAGAGTCGATCCTGAACAGCTTAACCAGCTTCTCTTCCCTATTTTTGACCTTAATGACCTGGCTCAGGCAAAAACCGATAACAGAATTCTCGCTCGTGGATTGAATGCCGGTCCCGGAGCTGCATCAGGCAAGGTGGTATTCACGGCAGCTGAAGCTGTTAGACTCAAAGAATTGGGAGAAAAAACGATCTTGACCCGT
>CBDUTM010000007.1:0-14568 GCA_965369985.1 uncultured bacterium
CATTCCGTCAGTCAAGTCTTCAATGATGCGGAAACCATAATGCATGACAGCTGTGCAAACCTGAACGCTCGTGGCTCCGAGAAGCATAAATTCTACGGCATCACGCCATGTGGAGATTCCACCGATACCGGAGATTGGAACGCCGACTTCACTATCTCTGGCAATAGCTGAAACCATATGCAATGCGATAGGCTTCACAGCAGGACCTGCAAATCCTCCATGAGTTCCTTTCCCGCCGACGGAAGGAACGGTATTGAAAGTGTCCAGATCAACACCGATTATGCTGTTGATAGTATTTATAAGAGAGAGCGAATCTGCTCCGCCTTTCACAGCGGCTCTGGCAGGGATCACCACGTCGGTAACATTCGGAGTAAGTTTTACGATAACGGGAATTGAGGATACCTCAGCGACCCACTCCGTGATCATAGTACAATATTCAGGTACCTGACCGACAGCTGCGCCCATACCTCTTTCGCTCATTCCGTGAGGGCATCCATAATTCAGTTCGATGCCGTCACAGCCCGTGTCTTCAGTTTTTTTCACGATATCGTGCCAAATGTCCCTATCTGATTCAACCATAAGAGATGCTATAACCGCTCTATCCGGCCACTCTTTTTTCACTTCGGCTATCTCTCTCAGGTTTACTTCGATATTTCGGTCACTAATGAGCTCGATATTATTTAATCCTATTAGTTTTTGTTCGGGTCCGTCAAGTCCACCGTATCTGTTAAAGGTATTCATAACAGGTGCGCCGATAGTTTTCCAGACAGCACCGCCCCAACCGGCTTCAAAAGCTTTATTCACCTGATATGCAGAATTGCTTGGAGGAGCCGAAGCGAGCCAATATGGGTTAGGAGATTTTATACCACAAAAATCAATGCTTAGGTCAGCCATTATCAATTCTCCTTTTCAGAGAGCTGTTTGATTATCTCATATGCCGCCAATTTCCCTGCCTGGACGGCATCAACTACTTCTTTAGCGCCGTGGACGGCATCTCCACCGGCGAAAATTTTGGGGTTAGAGGTTCTTCCGGTCAGCGGGTCTGCAACGATAGTTCCATTTGAAAAATCAACGCCGGGAATTTTGTTGATAAAATCATCATCTGCAATTTGTCCGAGAGCGAGTAAAACCATATCGGCGGGAATCGTGAATTCAGAACCATTAACAAGTGTTGGCTGCCTTCTGCCGGAATCGTCAGGATCACCTAATTCCATCAGAACGCATTTTACGGACTCAACTTTCTCATCACCTAAGAATTCAACCGGATTTGTCAGCCAGCGATAACTTACACCATCAGATTTAGCCAGGTTATACTCATGTTCGAAGGCAGGCATCTCCGATTCTGAGCGTCTGTAAATAATGGTAACTTCGTTAGCACCGAGCCGTTTGGCAGCGGTAGCCGCATCCACGGAGGTATTTCCACCACCGATCACGATCACGTGCTTTCCAACTCCCACTTCGCCGGGCGATTTCGTTTTGTATTTTTTAACGAAATCAATTGTATCGTGGATTCCGTTTAAGTTTTCTCCCGGAATTGAAAGTTTTCTGGTATTTCCCAGACCTATACCGATAAATAATGCATCATGCTTTTTAAGAAGATCTTCAATTGAAATATCTTTTCCGATTTCCGTGCCGGTAAGTATTTCCACACCCATCTCTTCGATGAGAGCGATTTCATTTAATACATCTTTTAATTTTATTTTGTATTCGGCAACGCCTACTGCATTCAATCCGCCAGGGATCTTATCCGCTTCATAAATTGTAGTTTTAAAACCCTTCAGAGCAAGATTCGCGGCACAAGAAAGGCTGGCAGGGCCGGATCCAACTAATCCTATCGATTTTCCTGTAGTAGGTGGAACAGTGAAAACCTTTTTATTGTTCTCCCTGCTCCAACTTGTTGCAAACCGCTGAAGCTGACCGATTTTAATAGGCAGCTCATCTTTATCATGCATAACGCAAGCGCCTTCGCAAAGAACCTCAACCGGACAAACTCTACCGCAGGATTCGCCGAGAATATTTTCCTCAAGAATAGTTTGCGCCGATCCGAGATAATTGCCGGTCGTGATCTTTTTTATAAAACGCGGTACATCTATGTGAGTTGGGCAAATATCTGTACAGGGGGCGTCATAGCAAAATAAGCATCTGCTCGCTTCCACAATTGCGGCTGATTCAGATAATGCCGGTTTGATATCCGAGAAATTTGAACGGTATTCTGAAGGTGTAATTTTTATTTCTGAATCAGTCACAATATCTCCCTATCTGCCATTGAAGATATTTCAGCAATAAATTAATAATTTGCATCAAGTATCAATATTGGCGTTGTGGTGAATCTAAAAGAAAAATATCACTACAAACCTGTTAATTTCAATAAAAAGAAAAAAATTTGAAATGAAATCCGGAATAGAGAAAACCCGATGAGAAATAAGGACTATCCGGCTATTATTAAATCTGAATATTAAATTTTCAGCGGCAACAATTCCAATGACACAATTATTTTTAGCTTGACATTAGAGCTGAAGCGGGACAACCTTAAACGCTATAGGACAGTAACAAAGCAAGGAAACAGTCGGTAAAGTACATTTTCAAACTTGTTGGACATTTCATTCTTATTTAAAGTATACTATCAAAATCATTTAATGATAATATTTTTAAGTAATAGCACAAACGAAGGAGTAGAATAAAAATGGCAGATCGTGAAACTGGTACAGTAAAATGGTTCAACTCACGGAAGGGATTTGGCTTCATTGAACGCGAAGGCGGCGATGATGTCTTCGTTCACTTTAGTGCGATTGGTGGTGACGGGTTCAAAAACCTGGAAGAAGGACAAAAAGTAGAATTCACCGTCACAGATGGTGATAAAGGTCCACAGGCCGAAGATGTAGTACCTTCAAGTTAGATAGAAAGTAAATATTAACATAATCGCATAGTTTCGCTATGATGAATTGTACATGGCTTATTAAATCCATGCACTTCTTGATACAGTAATATCACAACTGTTATGCGTATTCGAGGCTCAATTTTTTATAAACTTTCATAGATACTTCTTTGCCTGTTTCCACATGATGTTTTAAACCTACCAATATACTTTCAATTGTTTTGTCCATTTTACCTTTCATCATCATTCCCATCAACGAAGCCATGATTCCACCTTTCATTTCATAGGTCATAGTCATTTTGACTTGCGTATTCTCACCACTTTCCGATAATTCAAAAAGTGCGGTACCTAAAAATGGGACCATTTTTCCTTCAAAGATTTCAATTTTATAACTATTTCCTTCATCCCATTCGATTACTCTTTCCTCGACACTGCCCATTGGAAGAAGATCGCAATGGCGGCTTGCTCCGATCCCTGTTTTAGTTTCTGAAGTGCTTAGTGACTTTGCGACTCCCGGATTATAAATCTGAACTGATGCAATATCTGATAAAATAGGCCAAACTTTATCTTTTGAGGCATTAATATCTATTTCCTTAATTACTATGGCCATACTCGAATCTCCTTAATTTTCAATTTATTACCGGGCTATAAATAATTGGATGGAAGTAGTATGAAATCTTAAATATTATTTGGATGAAAATCAACTTATTATTCTAAAATGCCATTTAATTGTCTATTACGAGTTACTCTATATCATTCATTAAGATTATTTGATATATTCTGCGGGGGATAGAAAAATAATGATTGAAAGAATAATAGAATATTCGATTAAAAACAGGTTTGTCGTAATACTTGGCACCCTGATTTTAATATTGATAGGCATATACAGCGTAATTAACACACCTCTTGATGCTATCCCTGATCTAAGCGATGTTCAAGTAATTCTGTTTACAGAATATCCGGGACAGACACCAAGAGTAGTTGAAGATCAAATCACGTATCCACTGACAACTGCAATGCTTTCTGTTCCATTTGCTAAAGTTGTGCGCGGATATTCATTCTTCGGACTCTCGTTTGTTTACATCATTTTTGAAGATGGTACGGACCTTTATTGGGCGCGAAGCAGAGTATTGGAACAGCTGAATTTTGTGTCGAGCCAATTACCCACAGGAATCACACCAAATCTCGGGCCGGATGCGACAGGAGGAGGTTGGGTCTATGAATATGTACTCCAAAGCGATAAACATAATCTCCAGGAACTACGTTCTATCCAGGATTGGTTCTTAAAATATGAACTCTCCAGTGTGGAGGGGGTGTCCGAAGTAGCCAGCATCGGCGGATATGTTAAACAATACCAGGTTGAAGTTGACCCAAATAAATTGTTGGCTTTCAATATTCCCCTGAACAAAGTAAGGGAAGTTATAAAACGCAGTAATAATGATGTAGGCGGTCGCGTGATCGAAATGGCTGAAACTGAATTTATGGTACGCGGATTAGGCTACATTAAAAGTATAGAAGATATAGAAAACATACCTTTGAGCGTGGCGGAAAACGGAACCCCAATATTGATCAGTAATGTTGCGGACGTGCACCTTGGTCCGGAAATGAGAAGGGGAGTTGCGGAACTTAACGGCGAAGGAGAAGTGGTCGGTGGTATAATAATCATGCGATTCGGCGAAAATGCTTTAGCGACCATTGATCGAGTCAAAGAAAAACTTGAAAGTCTCAAAAGTGGATTGCCGGATGGTGTAACAATTAAGCCTGTCTATGATCGCTCCGGTCTTATCTTAAATGCAATAGACTTTCTCAAGGAAAAACTAATAGAAGAAACAATCGTTGTCGCGCTTGTCTGTTTGTTGTTTCTTCTTCATTTCCGGAGTGCTTTTGTAGCTATTTTTACACTGCCTGTAGGGATACTTTTCGCATTTATAATTATGAATAAACAGGGATTGAACGCAAATATAATGTCTCTGGGGGGAATAGCAATTGCGATCGGAGCAATGATCGATGCTGCGATAGTGATGATAGAAAACGTTCATAAGCATATTGAGGAGGATAGCGGGAAAGAACGATGGCAGCTGATTTTAGACGCATCCAAAGAAGTAGGACCGCCACTATTTTATTCGCTGCTGATCATAACGGTATCATTCATTCCTGTATTTACGCTCACAGGACAATCAGGAAGACTCTTCGCTCCTCTTGCTTTCACAAAGACTTACGCTATGGCAGGTGCGGCACTGCTCTCAATCACCATCGTTCCCGTACTAATGGGCTACTTGATCAGGGGGAAAATAAAATCCGAACACTCTAATCCCGTAAACAGATTTTTACTATTTTTATATCGACCATTTATAAATGCAGTCTTAAAGTATAGAAAAACGACAGTTGTGATTGCATTACTGTTAGTGATGATCACGTATGTCCCATTCAGTCAGATGGGCTCAGAATTTATGCCGCCTCTAAACGAAGGCGACTTGCTCTATATGCCGACAACATTGCCCGGCATATCGATATCAAAAGCTAAAGAGCTTTTACAACAGACAGATAAGATAATAAAAACTTTCCCGGAAGTGGAAACTGTATTCGGAAAGGTAGGCAGAGCAAACACTCCAACGGATCCCGCACCTCTTTCGATGATAGAGACAACAATAACGTTAAAGCCTGAAGAAGAATGGCGGGAAGGAATGACAACAGAACTGCTTATTGAAGAGATGGACAATGCTATACAATTCCCGGGTTTGACAAATGCCTGGACAATGCCGATTAAAACAAGAATAGATATGTTGAGCACCGGCATCAAAACACCGGTAGGAATCAAAATTATGGGTGAAGATTTGTCGGTATTAAATTCAATTGGAGAAAAGATCGAAGCTCTTGTCAGAAATATACCGGGAACATTGAGTGTTTACGCCGAAAGAGTAGTGGGAGGAAATTTCTTTGATTATGAAATCAATAGGAAGGAAGCTGCCCGATATGGTCTAACTGTTGGGGACATCCAAGATGTGATAATTACCGCTGTCGGTGGAATGAATGTTACATATACTGTGGAAGGTCGTGAAAGGTACCCTGTGAATGTTCGCTATGGTAGGGAGCTGAGAGACGATATTGAAAAGCTGGAAAGAATATTGATACCGACGCCGTCCGGCGCTCAGATCCCAATGAAACAAGTAGCAAATATCAAAATTTCGAAAGGTCCTCCGGTTATCAAAAGTGAAAATGCCCGAACTACTGCTTTTGTTTATGTAGATCTTAAAGGAATTGATATAGGGACTTATGTAAAAAATGCCCGGAAAATTGTAGAAAATGAAATTGATCTTCCGGAAGGATACAGCCTTGTTTGGAGCGGTCAGTACGAGTATATGCAAGCAGCGAATGAGAGATTGAAAGTTCTTATTCCCCTCACTCTGATAATTATTTTCCTGCTGCTTTATTTTAATTTCAAGAATGTAATGGAAGCAAGTTTCGTAATGCTGCTCGTTATTTTTCTTGCTCCGGTAGGGGGGATTTGGTTTATCTATCTGCTTGGATACGATTTTAGTGTTGCCGTGTGGATAGGTTTTATTGCACTATCAGGAGTGGCAGCAGAAACCGGCGTAGTGATGTTCATCTATCTTGACCTTGCTTATAAAAAATGGCAGGAAAACGGAAGGATAAATTCGATAAGTGATCTAACGCAATGTGTTTATGAAGGAGCCGCTCTGAGATTAAGACCAAAAATGATGACCGTTACGGCAATAATAGCGGGTCTTCTTCCAATTATGTGGGGGCATGGTACCGGTTCACAGGCTATGAAGCGAATCGCTGCTCCAATGGTGGGCGGTATGATTTCGTCAACAGTGCTGACCTTGCTGCTCATACCCGTGATATATGTAATGTGGAAAGGGTATTCACTGAAAAAAGAACAAAATAGCAATTAAGATTATTTCACTATTTTCTCTTTTTTAATTCAGCAACTAACATTCCTACCATAATAAGGGTTCCTCCAATCGCCCCACGAACCCCCAGCACTTCATTGAGAAATAGATATGCTATCACAGCGGCGGCGACCGGTTCAAATGAATAGATAATAGCCGCACGGGTTGATGATGTATGTCGTTGGTACTTATTGAGGATATAAAAATTTAGTACAGTTGGAAAAATTGCCGTCCCCAAAACAATTAAAATCAGCTGTGGATTTGCATCAAATTTTGGCGTTTCTAATATTAGAATTGATATTAATCCTCCAATTCCGGTAATAAGAATTTGAAGAAAAGTGAGTTGAATAAAATCATACCTTTTTGTGTAAATTTGTGTTGCTACCGTATGGGCTCCAAACGCGACTGCTCCAATTAAAGTAAAACCGTCTCCTATATTAAATGAAGTCCCCTCAGGTGAAGTAAGAAAATAAAGACCTGTAAAGGAAAACATCACGCCGAGCCATAATAACTTTCGAGGGATTATTTTTTCAAATATTATTGAAAAGATGGGAACCAATATCACGAATAAGCCTGTAATAAAAGCTGACCTGGATGCTGAGGTGAATACAAGACCATAAGTTTGGGCTCCGAAACCAGTGCCCAATAAGACTCCTAACACAACGCCGGCTTTAATTGTAACCGCATCAAATTTCATCAATCTTTTCCTGAAAATGATCAGTAAAATCAAAGAGGCGATCAGAAACCGCAGTGCAAGAAACAGAAAAGGAGTTGTGAATGAGAGAGCAATTTTCACTGCAATAAAGGATGATCCCCAGATCATTGTAATACCAAGAAGATATAAATCTGCTCTGAATTTTGATGGAGCGTTTGAGAAATTATCAATCATAAAATAAAGTATAGTGCTTACAGTGCAGATACAAGAAGCACATAATAATAATGTAAAAGTTATTAATTTATATCATATTATCTGATTACCTTTCAGGTGTTAGATGATAACGATAAATCGAAAGAAAAAAATACTTCTGTTGTGCACAGGTAACTCATGTAGAAGTCAGATAGCGGAAGGTTTGGTCAAGGAACGGCTTGGAACTCATTTTGAAGTATTCTCGGCGGGGACGATACCAAAGACCGTTGACCTGAGAGCTATAGAAACTATGAATGAAATTGGGATTGATATTTCAAACAACGAATCAACTGATGTATATGATCTATTGACGGAAAAATTTGATCTGGTTATCACTCTGTGTGATAATGCTCGTGAAAGTTGCCCTCTGTTTCCCGGAAATGTTGAAATAATTCATATAGGATTTAACGATCCTGCTTTTTTTAATGGGACAGATGAGGAAGTAAGACTTAACTTTCGGGAATTAAGAGAGGAAATTCAGGAAAAACTTTTAGCTTATCTCAGGACTAAATTTTTTATCGACGGGTAACAGCTAGTACTACTTTTCCCGTATGAATTATCCGTGCGGCTTTTTCAATTGATTCATTGGGAGGGTTTGTATAAAAATCTTGATCTGTGCGGATGAACTGAATTCCTGTTTCATCCTCAGAACCGTTTCTAATTAGCTGATAAACATGTTTTGCGACATCGTTTAATTTATATTTTTGATTAAGAATTTTGCCATTATGTGAAGTTATCGGGTATTTGTTACTGATTCTGAGATCAAGGGCTTGTAAAACCACGAGAAGTTCAGCGGCAAGAACTTTAGTGACGTTTTTTACTACATAAGTAAGATGACGGGCAGCCGTGGTAGACATAGCGTTATGGTCTTCAATATTAGCAGATGTGGGAATACTGTCAACAGAAGAGGGGTGACAGAGAACTTTATTCTCTGAAACGAGACTCGCCGCAGTATATTGGTAAAGCATGAACCCTGAATCAAGTCCTCCCTCACCTGTAGATAAATTTGAGGGCATTCCTCTATTATTTTTTGTATCAAGGAGTAGTTGCATCCGTCTTTCAGAAATATTTCCGAGTTCGGCTACGGCAATTTTCAAATAGTCTGCCGCAAGACCTACCGGTTCACCGTGAAAATTTGCAGCTGAATAGGTTTCCCAATAGCTTACCTTATTTTTTTCGTGAACCTCACGGGATAGATCTTCGGGTTCAATAAAAATAAGCGGATTATCCGTGGCGGAGTTAATTTCAATTTCGATTAAATTTTTACAATGATCAATAGCGTCCAATGCCGCGCCATGGACTTGTGGAATTGCTCTTATAGAGTACTCGTCCTGCTGATGGTGTCCTTCTGCAGCAGCATTAATAAAGTTTGAGCCTTCAATATATTTATTAATGTCTTCCGCCACACTGATCTGACCTTTATATGGTCTGGCTTCATGCACTTTTGGATCAAACGCTCTGCTGAACCCACCTAATGATTGCAAGGAGAGTGATCCTATTATATTGGCGGTTTTAAGCAGAATAGAAGCATTAAAGACGGACAATGCAGTCATAGCTGCTGATACCGCGGCTCCGTTCGTCAATGCAAGTCCTTCTTTAGGCGCTAAATGAATTTCACTCTCACCATTATCAGCTATATGCTCAGGAGTAGGAGGAATTTCCAAATTGGCGGATTCTAAAGCCTCCGATCCCGAAAGAGATGTAGAAGGTTTATTTTTTTTGGACATAAAATCCGGTTCGTGATACGCTTTCCCTCCACCGATCATAACCACGGCAAGATGAGCCAATTGACATAGATCACCGGAGGATCCGAGGCTACCCTGCGAAGGTATAATCGGATGAACACAATTATTTAACATATCCCTTAGAAGAAAGATCAGTTCCGGTCTGACACCCGATCGACCTTCAACAAATGCCCGTAATCGTATCAACATAGCCGCACGAACTACTTCTGTGGGAAGAGGCGATCCTACTGCTGTTAAATGACTGTAAATTAGATTTACTGATAGTTTACATGCGTCATAATAGCTGTTTATCGGTTTGTCTTTGTTGTTTCCGAATCCGGTGTTCACGCCATATATGAGTTGACGGTAATCTATTTCATCAACTTCCTTTGCACTTCTTGATAATTCTGCCGCACGAATTACAGCTTCGTTAATATAATCTGAACTTCGCTTACAGCGATCTATACTGTCACTGTCAATTTCGACTTTGGCAAAAGTATTGTTTGATCCGCCACAAGCAACTGCCACAAGCTGAGACAAGGATAGTTTTTTATCGGGAAGATGACTAAGAATTATCGGCGACGGGATCTTATTGCCTAATACTTCGACAAATTCACTTTTGGGCTCGTTCACTCTTTATATCTCGAAATAATTTCTTTAACAGCCTTTATAAGATCTGCTCTTGGAACTGTTACCTGAGAAGGTTGCTCACTTAACCATTCTTTCCGATTGGAAAGATCTTTAGAAAGCTCTCTTCCTAACATAAGATCTTTCAGTGTGACGCTGTTATTATCAAATTCTTCGGAGCCTGCAATTACGGCAATAAGTGCTTCCCGTTTATCTGCGTATTTCATCTGTTTCTGAAAGCCTCCGCCGCCCAGGAACATTTCTGCGGGAATACCTGCACCCCTTAATTCGCCAGTTATTTTTAAATACTCTTCAATTCTGTCCTCATCCATAACGGTTACTACTACGGGAGATTGTAGATTTTTTTGAGAATCAGGATTTATAAAAGTTAGGGCGGCAAGCAACCGATCTACTCCGATTGAGATACCTGTAGCAGGAACCTTCTGTCCTTTAAATCTGCCAATGAGATCGTCATACCTTCCACCACCTGCTATACTGCCGAATTCTTTTTTTCGGCCTTTCTCGTCTTTGATTTCAAATGTGAGGTTTGCTTCAAAGACTGGGCCTGTATAGTAAGACATTCCCCTGACAACAGTCGGGTCGAAAATAATTATTGAATCATTGTATCCCATTGCTGTAAAAAGTGAATTCATCTCTTTCATTTCTTCAACGCCTTCAATGCCGATGGAAGAGTTTTTCATCAAGTTAGCAAGATATTTTAAAATTTCGCTCCGGGATTTTCTGGGAGATTGAATAAACTCTAAGATAACAGCTGCCTTTTTAGCGTCTAAGTCGGCTCCCTTTGTAAACGCACCTGATTTATCTTTTCGTCCTGCAGTCAGAAGTTCAGTAACTCCTTGTATACCTAATCTGTCGATTTTATCAATTGATCTCAGAACACTTTTTGCTTGCTTCGAAGGATTTCCATCGGAATCATATAGATCAATGCCTGCAATTTCTAATACTCCGTTGAGGATCTTACGGTTACTTATGCGTATCTCGAAATCATCCTGTTTAATACCAATAGCGAGCAAAGCATCCACAAGTGCGGCGCAGACTTCACAATCCGCCAACATCAAAGAACTGCCGACGGTATCAATATCAAATTGAGTAAACTCTCTAAACCTGCCCGGACCCGGTTTTTCTCGCCTCCAGACCCGGCCGACTTGATATCTCCTGAAAGGCAGGGGTAAGTCCTGATATTGTGCAATTACCCTCGACAGAGGAGCAGTGAGATCGTATCGTAAAGCCACCCATTCTTCTTCAGACTCAAATGCGAATATTCCTTCTTCAACTTCGACGCTATCGGGGAGAAATTTTCCAAGAACGTCAACATATTCGAGGGCGGGAGTCTCCAGTGGAAGAAACCCGTAAATTTCGAATATTGATCTCATTCTTTCCAGCATTGTACGACGAGAAAGGGATTCAGCCCAAAGAGAATCTTTGAAACCTTTTACAGTTCTCGGTTTTGGTCTGTTACGTTTTTCTATCATTTAGTAATGATGTTTTTCAAGTACTGGAGGTGGGACTCGAACCCACGACCTCCTGAACCACAATCAGGCGTTCTATCCATCTGAACTACTCCAGCGTGTGGATAAATATATATTTGATTACAATACATAATCAATTTTTCTTTAGAGAGATTTGTAATTAGCCGCTCATTTAAATATTATAAATAGTCAATTTTAATTTACTGAATTCATTGAAAATTATTGGAATAATCTATTTGGAAAATCATTTTAAGGTTATTACATTTGCCCCGTTGTAAGCTAGTCCCCATCGTCTAGCCAGGTCCAGGACTCAGGGTTTTCATCCCTGCAACAGGGGTTCAAATCCCCTTGGGGACACATTTTCTGAGTTGAACATAGAGGGAGGATATGCGGGAGCTGATAGACAGTTTATAGAATTATCTTCAATGATAACAACAGCTATGAAGTTACCGCGATATAGAGGTACTAGACTTAATTTCCCTATCAAACGAAATACACAACCAAATATTTTTGGAAACAGTTCTTTAATTTTTCCGTATATTACTAATAACATCCTAATGGGGATAGTTAGATTCAAATTTTAAAAGATTATTAACTGAGGTTACAATTGTACATTTTTTTAGTAATAATGTTATATTTAATAACAATCACATTGCCTGTACATGCTGAAGTTGATCATCCATCAAAAACGCTAAGTGCGATTCGGATAACTGAACAGATAAAAATTGACGGGTATCTGAGTGAAGATATTTGGAAAAGTAATGGAATTACAGAGTTTGTTCAACGCGATCCGGTTGAAGGGCGGCAGCCAACCCAGAAAACGGAAGTGTGGGTTGCTTATGACAACGAAGCAATTTATGTAGCTGCGAAACTTTACGATTCATCTCCGGACTCAATTATTGCACGGCTTGCAAGAAGGGATGAACGGGTTTCTTCAGATGAGTTCGAGTTCAAGCTTGACCCTTGGTTAGATCATAGATCAGGATTTTTCTTTAGGGTCTCTGCAGCAGGTGCAATAAGGGACGGAATCCTGTTTAACGATGGTTCAAGTGATGATTCCTGGGACGGTGTCTGGGAAAGTGCCACATCCATAAATAATGAAGGATGGGAAGTTGAGATAAGAATTCCTTATTCACAGCTCAGATTTCCTGAAAAAGAAATACACACTTGGGGAATTAATTTTATAAGACAAATTGAGCGGAATAACGAACGAATTATGTATGTAATGATACCTAAAACTTCCAGTGGTGACGCGTCCTGGTTTGCGCATCTTAACGGAATTGCAAATATCAGTCAACCCAGATTAGTTGAATTGCTACCATTTTCCGCTGGGAGATCGGAATTTATACATCCTGAATCGGGTGATCCGTTTAATGACGGGAGTAAATTATTTGGTAATTTAGGTTTAGATCTTAAAATAGGGTTATCAAGCAGCCTTACTCTCGACGCTACGTTTAATCCGGATTTCGGTCAGGTGGAAGTAGACCCGGAAGTAGTAAATTTATCTGATTTTGAAACATTTTTCCCTGAAAAGCGCCCTTTTTTCATTGAAGGTTCGAATATATTTGAGTTTGGAAGAGGAGGTGTTAATAATAATTGGAGCTTCAATTACGGAGATCCGTTATTCTTCTATACAAGGCGTGTTGGAAGATTCCCTCAAGGTGAAACAAATGGTGATTATGATTATGTCTCGATACCATCAGGATCAACGATTCTTGGAGCGGTTAAAGTATCAGGCAAGGTAACTTCCGAATGGTCAATTGGCGTTATTAACGCTCTTACTGCAAGGGAAAATGCGGATGTGGAATTCAACGGATCAACATTTAGAGAGGAAGTGGAGCCGCTTACAAATTATTCGGTTATCAGGACACAACGGGAATTTGATGGGGGAAAGCACGGATTGGGTCTGATAGGCACAAATGCTTATCGAGATATGGATAATTCAAATCTTGAAAAATCATTAACGAGTAGCGCCTTCATGAGCGGAGTTGATGGTTGGCTCACTCTCGATTCTGGCAGGAAGTATGTCATTACAGGCTGGTTAGCTCAGAACAGGATAAAGGGATCTAAAGAAGTAATTACTGATATTCAACGCTCAAGCCCGCATTATTTTCAACGTCCGGATGCAGAACATGTCTCAGTCGATTCAGCGGCGACATCACTAACCGGCGCAGCTGGAAGGATATATATCAACAAACAAAAAGGCAGTGTAATATTTAATTCTGGTTTTGCAATGATTTCGTCCGGCTTTGAGATAAATGACGCCGGATTTCAATCTAATGCCGACCAAATAAACTGGCATATCACGACAGGATATGATGATGTCGATCCGGGAACATATCTCCGAAGTAAATTTATTGCCGTGGCAACATTTCGAAATTGGGATTTTGGAGGAAATAAATATGGCGAAGGATATTTTCTCTTTTCCGGTGTGGAGTTTTTAAATTATTGGAATATAGATTTCAACTTTTTTTATATGCCTGAGACTTTAAACAAGAATCTGACTAGAGGTGGACCACTTGTAATAGCACCATCGGGTAGATTTACTGAGGTGATCTTAAGGTCAGATGAAAGAAAGGAATTTTCTTATTCTCTTGGTGTACAGCAAGGTAGCGCCACTCGCTGGTTTTGGAGATATAGTTTTGATATGACCTGGAAACCAAACTCACAGTTAAATCTGAGTTTTAATCCGGTTTATTTCTGGGATGTAACGGAGGCTTTTTATGTTGGTGAAG
Organism: uncultured bacterium; assembly: GCA_965369985.1. Lineage (GTDB taxonomy): Bacteria > Fidelibacterota > SORT01 > SORT01 > SORT01 > JACZTG01. Next base: position 14,273 of record CBDUTM010000007.1, read on the forward strand.
AAGAAGACCAGACAGCGCTGGATACATTTGGCAAACGATACTTATTCGCCGAGACCGATAACAGGTCATTTTCATTGGGAACGAGGCTTAACTGGACGTTTTCTCCAAAATTAAGTCTCCAACTTTTTGTGCAACCTCTCATTTTTGCAATCAGGTATAAAGATTATAAAGAGATTGCAGCACCAAAAACATTTGAATTTAATATCTATGGTGAAGACAATAATTCTACTATCGTTCAAAGCGATGACGGAGAAGTTTTTACTGTCAGCCCTGATATTTCGAGTGGCGCCGAAAGT
>CBDUTM010000008.1:0-14145 GCA_965369985.1 uncultured bacterium
CAGAATAATGAACTATTGTCTCTAATAAACTGCCCTTGAAGTCATAGACAGAAGTTGTTTCCGGCATGTCAAACATATCGATAAAGTCTTTCTTTTTTAATGTTAGAAAATTAACACTTGTCGATCTCTTATTTCCATATATTCCAATCTGAAATTTTCCATAGCCCCACATCTGATTGCCATAAATACCGAACGACTCTTTGTCATTTTTTTTGGTTTTTTCTTGAAATGAATGATAATAATTCATACCGTGACGGTCTGTTCTGTCCGTTTTTAAAAAAATTTCTTCAACATTATTTATTTGCCAGTTATCTAACAATACATCACTTATTACCAAAAATGATGCTTCTTCAAATGTAATACCTTCAAAGAACTCAAGTTCATAATAATACTTCTTAATCTCGGGCATCCTCTTAATAATGATCTCGCTTATGGGCCCGGCAATTGATTTTGTCTGTTGCTGTAAAATTTCTCCCTGCGCCTGGTCGATCACCATACTGGTTGGCAAATATATTTCTGATTCGTGATACTTAATAAAATCGTTCTCAATCAGCAAGTTAAGTCGTTTGTTTAGCTCTTCATCATCCCATGCAAAATATGATTTGATGTCATTAATTTGTACACGATGATGCAGTAGAATTATTAAGTCCCTCAGATTGTCCTTTCTAAGGTTTATTTGAGGTCGATTTTTTCCTGATGAGATGAGTTTCCCAGCATACTCAACCTGTAAAATTTCTTTCAGGTCGTTTTTTTCAGAGCAATTGACTAATAACAGTGCCAATAAGGTTATCAAAGTATTCTTAAGGGTCATACATCATCCTGTTTTTATTGATCTTTGAGCTCCGGGCATTAAGCGGCTGGTATTGACCTTATTGTAATATAGTAAATTTTAAGTTAAGCAACATTTTTGCCCATTTTCAGTGTTGCACATTATCTATAATGTTATCCCCGTTCGTTTAGGATCGTCCTTCTTGTGAAACAGGGCCGCGTATTTTCCTCATTATTTGATAAATATCCTGTCCTATGAGGTATAGACAGGGCACTAATACAAGCGTGAGAGGTGTTGCGAACAATAATCCCCATCCAACAGCCAAAGCCATCGGCGCTACGAACAATGCTGTACCTCCAATCCCATAAGCGAGCGGTAGCAAAGCGACAACTGTAGTTAGAGTTGTCATAATTATCGCACGCAGACGGTCTGCCGTTCCCTCCGCCACAATTTTCTGAATATTTTCATTTGGTCTTTGGCTCTTCAAATCGTTGACATGATTTACAAGAACAAGTGAGTCATTGACCACTACTCCGGAAAGTCCGATTATTCCCATCGTTGCCATGAAACTGAAGGGTTCGCCATGCAGCGCGAAAACGATGATCACACCTGTTATTCCGAATGGTATTGCCATCATTACCACAAGCGGTTGTGACACAGAATTAAATAGTAATATTAGAAGAAAAAATACTCCGAGAATGGCTATAATAAGAGTTTTAAAAAGACCTGCCATTGATTCCTCTGTTTCAAACATCTCTCCTGCCACACTTAACTGAATCCCGGGCCAATCTTTGTCCACATCAAAATGTTTGAATACAGCATCATTAACTTCCAATGGCGTGGTAAGAGATTGATCAACATCAGCTTCAACTGTAACCGTACGTTCACCATCAAAGTGACGGATATCAGTGTGTCCGGGACTCGACTTTAATGTAGATATTTCGCGCAATGGAATGAGTCGTCCCCTTTGATTAGGAATAAGTATCTCGTTTATGTATCCCGGTTCTTGTCGGGCTTTTTCTTCCATAATCACGCGAAAATCAACATCCTCATCCCCATACCGCACACTTGTTACTACTTCACCATCGTAAGCAATACGAACATTGCGGGCAACATCAGAGACAGATAATCCGACACGAGCAAGTTTTTCATAATCAATATTAATTTCTACTTGTTGTTTTCCTCCCTTATCATTTCGGCTTATATCTTTTACTCCATCGATTGTAGCCAAAAACGCTTCCACTGAATCTGTGAGATTTGTCCTAAGCTCATTATTGGAGCCAACTATCTTAAGACTGATCGGTTTTCCCACAGGAGGACCTCCTGTTTCGATTCTATAAATTATCTTTGAAAATCCTAGCAGATCATCTGTTTCCTGCCGGAGTATTTCAACAATCTCCTCGGCACTTCTATCCCTTTCGTTATATGGTGATAGTTGGACACTCAATGCCCCGTAGTTTTCGCTTTCGGCATCAATCATAACATTTTTACCTATCCAAGTATTGTAGGAAACGAGTTCATCATCAGGTAACGTTTCTATAAGATCTTCAATTTCGCGAGCTTTTTCTGAGGTTACTCTTAAAGGAGTACCGATCGGCAGTTCAAATACCATAAAGAATGATTGCGCCTCTCCTGATGGGAAAAGAATCATTTTCATATAATTCCCGGCATACCAGACAGAACCGGCGAGTAAAATGATAAATACCGAAACCAACAGATATTTAAATCTCAAAATGCGAAGCAATACTTTTCTATATTTCACGCTCAGTATCTTAAACCATTCTTTGCCGGATGATTTATTTGAACGCTTTTTCATTCCCGGTACAAGATGCGCAGGCAAAGCAATAACCGACTCACTCAATGATACAAACAGCGCTAAACTTATTGCTAATGGAATCGGTACAAGGTATTTACCGAATATCCCGGGCATGAAAAACATTGGTGCAAACACGAGAAATGTCGTGAGAACCGTGGTTAGAACCGGCTGAAAAACTTCATACAAACCATTAACCGCTGCGTCAATCGGATTATCACCTCTCTCCCGGCGATTTGCAATATTCTCTGCGATGATTATCGCATCATCTACTATTATTCCTGTAACCAAAATCAGTCCGGAGAGAGTTATAGTATCAAGATATCCTCCAAAAAGTGGAATTAGAAATATAGCGCCGAGGAAGGATACCGGTATGCCCATGGCAACCCAAAATGCCATACGAAATCCGAGAAAGAACTGTAATAAAATAATCACTAATAAAAGACCAATAGCCCCATTTTTTAATACGACATCGAAACTGTTGCGAACCACGCGTGAATTATCATTTGAATAATTTATCTCTATCCCATCCGGTGCTTTTTCGTTTTCTATTACAATCAATTCTTTTACAGCTTTATTTGTGCGAATGACATCTGCCGATTCGTTCATCTTAACAAATAACGAGATTGCTGTTTTCCCGTTAACACGAGAAAATATTTTTTCATCTTCAAAATCGTCTTTTATTATAGCAAGGTCTTTAATTCTGACCACAGGTCCCTCGAAAGTGGAACGAACTATCACATCACCCACTTCTAGCGGATCACGAAATTGAGCTAACGTTACAAGATCTTTCTCGCTTGTGTAAGATTCAAACGAGCCGGTTGTTCCGCGAATATTTCGATTTTGAATCGCTGCTATGATCTCGCGTAGCGGAATCTGATATTTTTCTATCTCACCCGGTTTTACTTCAACTTTGATCTCTCGAGCACGATAACCTGCTTTTTCCAATTTAGATACACCGGAAACATTCTTAAGTTTCTTCTCAAACAAACGGGCAAATTCTCTCATAACAGGATAGGGAAGATCACCGGTTATGCTCACTTCAATTATTGCATTATCGGACTGTTTCATTTCGGTAATTACCGGAGAGTCTATCACCTCCGGCGGGAAATCCGTAACCCGCCCCACAGCTTCCCGGATCTCAGTCTTAATTTTATCCTGATCAGGTGCGTCTATATCTATTACAACAGTAATTATAGAAACGTTTTCCATTGAGATAGATTCCAACCTGTCTATACCTGTTACGGATTGAACTTCCTTCTCGATCTTGTTTGTGATATTAAGCTCGACGTCTTCAGGAGATGCGCCCGGATAACTCGTCACTATGTTCATCATCCCAAAATCTACAGCCGGATACGAATCACGTTTAATATCTATAAGAGTACTCAAACCTAATATTATTGTAATAAGAGTAATCATTGTAGCAAAGAGATGCCTCTCTGCGAAAAATCGAAATAATGTTTTCATTTAATTTTGCTCCCCGGGTGGTGTCAACTTATCTAACTTATATGAAAACGGAATTACTTGAAAATGCCTTTATCATCCCCCATAGGTCAATCCTAACCTCAAGATAGCTGAGCTTTTCATATTGAATGACTGAACCTTATCATTTCCATCGAAAAATTCAAGGCGTCTCCCCACTGTTAATCCGGTCTGAAGATCTAAATTGATTTTTTCCGATAGTGCTAATCTCAAAGATGGAACAAGGTTTCCAACCGAATATCTCAGTTGAGGATTACCGGGACCATATATACTTTCTGCACCATGATATTGATTTCCTTTTATCGAGAACGAAAATCCGAGTATCGCCTTTTCATTCAACATATATCGAATGTCTAAGTTTGCAGGCAGAAGAGATTCTACGTATAGTTTTGCTCCGTTATTCCATTTAATCTGTACTACCGGCACGGGATACGGCTGTCCGAACAGAGTTGAGTATGCAAGACCGTATCCCAACTGAAGCCTCTCAGAGTAAGTTCGTATAAACGCTGCAACCACTTGCAGATGGAAATCATCTGCAACCAGGTCATCCTCTAGGTCAGAGGCTATCCCAGGTGTGAACATTGTCAGTAGTGTCCATCTCTCGTTCAAGTTCCTTATAACCATCAGGTTATAATCAATGCCGGTGGCATGAGCGATCTGTTCATCTTCTGGTACAATATTCACATCCCAATCTTTATAATCGAGATCAAATCGATGATAGCTAAGCTCGTTGATGATAATGGTTCTGCCCTGAGACCGTATTATAGGATACGAATAATTCAAGTATATATTTGATACTTGAATCTGCATTGCATTAAAAAAATCTTCCATAACCAACTGTTCCGGAGTGGGATCCTTCATCGACAGGTGAGAATACGGATAAACATCGTATGCTACTGAATACGAAGGACCCGGTTGTGCAAGAGATGTTCCCCCTCCAAAGATCACTACTATCAAAGCAGTGATTAAAATCGATATTATGTTTGCCGGCTTGAAGTATTGCATGTTGATATCCCCCCCTTTAAATTTTCAGTCCGCAGTCAGTATTTAGTACTTTAATTAGATGCAATAAAATAAGCTCTCAATTTGGATATTTCCACTTTAATATTGTACAAATCATCCAGCCGTCGGGTTTTAACACAGGAAATGTGCGTGTCAAAACTCATACGTTTATGAGAAATTCAAAAGAATTATTTTCAATACACTATTTTCCAGAAACCCAATAGAAGCAGTAGTTTTGTTAAAGATGACTTAAATGGTCATAAATACATGATAAATAATGACTTGACTAACATTGTTTAAGTCATATTTTTTAAGCATCGAGTAAATTTTATAATCCTTGAAGGAGAAGTCATGCCGGATAACCAGACTAGACCTACAAAAAAACTCACCGCCATTATGTTTACGGACATCGCCGGATTCACAGCTTTGTCGGCCAAAGACGAGAAAAAAGCATTTGAGCTGATTGAAAAACAACGCGAATTATTAATGCCACTTGTCGAAGTACATAAAGGACATTGGTTAAAAGAATTGGGTGATGGATTACTTCTCAGTTTTCTGAGTTCATATGATGCCGTTAATTGTGCCATTGAGCTGCAGCAGGCAGTTAAGGAGATCGAAGACCTTAATCTGCGGATAGGAATTCACCAGGGGGATATAATTGAGAAAGATGGAGATGTATTTGGGGATGATGTAAATATCGCTTCACGAATTGAACCGTTTGCAGCCGTCGGTGGTATTGCCATTTCTGATAAGGTCGACCGGGATATTTCCGGCAATCCTCAATTCACTACGAAGTATATTGGCGAACCAAAACTTAAAGGAGTAAAACAAGAGGTTAAAGTTTACTGTATTACATCTCACGGGCTTCCTGAGACTAAGCTCTCCGAAGTATCCGCAAAACTTGAGAAAAGATCTTCTCCGTGGATAAGATATGCCGTCCCCTTAATAGTTATTATGGCTGTCGGTACATACTTTTTTACAAGTACAGAGAAGGCTATTAGTTCAATTGCTGTCCTACCTCTTGCCAATATGTCCGATGATCCTGAACAAGACTATTTCGCCATTGGAATGACGGAAGAATTGATTACAGAGCTTTCAAAGATCAGTGCACTTAAGGTAATATCGCGTCAATCTGTTATGCGGTTCAAGGACTCGGAGCTTGCAATGTCGGAGATAGCTAGTGAGTTGGGAGTGGACGCTCTTATAGAGGGATCAGTTTTTCGAATAGGTGATAGTGTACGCATTACTACCCAGTTGATCCATGGTGCGACAGACGAACACCTGTGGGCTGATCGATTTGACCGCGAACTTAAAAATATCCTAATTATGCACAGCGAAGTAGCGAAAGCCATCGCTAAACAGATCAAAATCACATTGACCCCGCAGGAGGAGACTCTCCTTGCTAACGCTCGTCCGGTCAATCCTGAGACTTACGAGGCATACCTGAAAGGAATGTTCTATCTTGACAAGTCCAATCCTGAAGAATTCAATAAGGGATTGATGTATCTCTATGAAGCGATTGAAAAAAATCCTGGGGATCCCCTGGCTTATACCGGATTGGCGCAAGGTTATATTAATATTGGGCATGGCCCGGCACCACCGCCAGGCGTATGGGAAAAAGCACAGGCGGCAACGCATACAGCATTAAAGTTGGATTCCACTTTAACAGATGCTCACGCTTCCTTAGCTCGAGTCAAACTCTATTATGAATGGGACTGGTCTGGGGCGGAAAGAGAATTTGAACGTACCATAGAGCTCAACCCGAGTTTGGTAAAGAATAGATACCATCATTCTTGGTTTCTTTATCTCATGGGACGTATGGATGAGGCGCTTGTAGAACACGTCTTAGCCAAGGAACTCGACCCACTGACCCCACTGTACACAGCATGGTTGGGAGCGCTTTATTTGTATGATGGGCAATACGAAAAAGCGCTGGAAGAAGCACGAAAATCCTTAGAGTTGAATCCCGATTATGGGACGGGACTTTTAATGCTTGGAGGGGCCTACCTGGAAATGGGAATGCCTGCGGAAGCTATTGCAACACATGAAAAGATGGCGGCTGTCGCTCCCTGGTGGGAATACGCTCTCGGCGTTACCTATGCAAGAACCGGTAACATTAGTGGCGCAGAAAAGATACTTTCTAAATTGGAAGAAGCAGATCCGACTCCATGGGGCGCATTCACTTTGATCTCTTTGAATGCGGCTTTAGATAATTTGGATGAGGCTTTCAAGTGGTTAGATTACGAGCAACCTCATGCCTGGATTCCATGGGTTTCTGTATTGCCCGAGTTTGAGCCGCTACGAAGTGACCCGCGCTTCAAGGAATTCTTGCAGCGTATGGACCTCTCTGAATGAGTACTAACTGCCCATATACTTGGAACACCTACTATATCACCCTTTAAGGTTTAAGATTGCACTTAAAAGGTGTATCATAAAAGTTTGTTTTTTTTAAACATGATTGATGTCATATAATAAAAGCTCCCCAAAGATTATTGGGGAGCTTTTATAGCATTAACTCAACCTAGTTCAGGATTTAAATCCTGTATTAGGTCTTTGTTAGAAGTAATACTTCAGTCCAAACTGAACCTGCCAGCGGGAGAACAGATTAGGAGAATCAATATATGTTTCCGCTGGTCCTGTAAAGTTGAGTATAGGATTACCGGCTACATCAAAGCTCGCAATAGGATTGCCGGCTGCATCGGACGTCGCTAACCTTAGGGGTGAAGTTGCAGCTACATCTGCAACCTTTCTTACGCCCCAGCTGGAACTAATGAGATTGGCAACATTCAGTATATCAAGACTAGCTTGAATCGTATGGCTTGATCCTCCGAGTGAAAGCGAATAATCCTGGAGGATACGCAGATCAATGTTACTGTACCACGGATTCACTGCGCCAAATCTTTCAGCGATCTTACCACGATGGTTCTTCAGGTAATTATCCTGTTCGATAAACGCGTTTAATGCTGTCCACTGAGCGGCTGCGGTATGTAGTACTCCATCTTTATCAGTAAAATCGGATAAATTAATTTCACCTTCGTTCTTTGGAATATAGATGAGGTCGTTGTTTGAAGGAGAAGCATCGCCGTTAACGTCGCCTGAATAGGTGAATGAGTATCGATTACCACCGGCTCCCGCAAAACTATTACCATCAGCAACTTCAAAAAATATGCCTAAGTGAGTTGTTGTCTTCTCTGACCATTTATGGCTGTAACTTCCACTGCCAATGATACGGTGCCTATGACCGAATTCAGAAAAACTGAGCTCAGGATCATTCGGATTGCCTTGAATGGGGTTCTGTTGCCACAATTCAAATGCGATCTCAGTCGATTTCAATCTACTTTTTGCCTCAGAAAAGGTATAAGCAAGAGTGGTATTGAACCCGGACTCGAAATTCTTCCTTAGCTGAACCGTGAAGTTGAAATTGTGCCCCTCACTTGAATTATCTATGATGTAAGCGCCTTCAAAGGCGTCGCCATGCACAAGGGTATCTCCACCCAAAATCACGGTGGGATTCAGATTACCTCCGCCGTAAATTGGTCTGCCGTCAGGAGCTGGAAGATTGCCTATCGGAGCTACCAATTCGGCATTCCGAAGATAAATTGAATTTATATCTTTGCTGAATAAAAATTCGAATGTCCCCAATACATTCCAAGGTAGATCCTTATCAACCGCAATGTCCGTAGTCCACACTTGAGGCCATTTAAAATCATCTACCATCGCATTCAGAAAAAAGCTCTGCTTTAAAACTGATCTGCCCTCAACATGACGGCCTGATCCATCATCAGTTTCATGCTCAGCCGGAATATCTGCTTCTGAAGTTATATTACCGGTAAATCCGAAGAGATTCGGATTTGCACCCGGATTAGAAATATTATTTCCTATCCAGACAAATGGCAGTCGACCTGTAAAAATCCCGGTTCCTCCTCTTAGCTGGAGAGATCTATCCCCGTTCACGTCCCAGTTGAATCCAACACGAGGCGAGAACAAGGGAGTAGCATCCGGAAGCTTACTCTGATCAACGGTTTCGGGTTTCCCATTTTCATCTAACAGCACCATTGCTCTCGAGAATGGATTATCAACAGGTTCCGTAAAATAAATTGGGAAATCTACGCGGATTCCATAAGTCAACTTTAATGCTTCAGTCATTTGAAATTCATCTTGCGCATAAATTGCCAGCTGACCCACTTCAATATTTTCACCAACAAACGGTCCGGAACCATTTAGCGCATTCAAGTTATAAAATTTAGCAACACTATCCGGGTCTGTCCGAGCACGGAAATTATCCAGTGATTCAAACGTGGTGGCGCCAATTCCATCCAGAAAATCGAAAGGAAGGAATCCTCCTGTCACTATTCCCAGATCAGCCGGTGCTAAAAATACGCCGTTCCGGAACAGGTTGAATGAATTAAAGAAGTTGAAGCGCTCATAATTTACACCGGCGGTAAATACATGCTTTCCGGAAAAATAACTGAAATTATTAGTGACCTGAAAGACATCCTGGTCTAATATGTTGTGTATTGAAAATGGCTCATGACCCACCGTCGTATATGTGATTCCATCCTCTCCGATCTCTATTGTTGGAAAATTCGCGCTGACCGGTTGCCGAAAATCGCGAAACTTATTGTAGCTAAAGAAAAACTTATTAGCCATATTCCCTCTAAATGCACTGTTAAGTTCCGCTGCAAATGAATTAAGATTATTATTGATCGTATATCCTGAATTCTGGAATGGTAATGAGGTAGCATTTGGTCCACGGCCAGAACCCAAAAAACTGGCAGCAAATGGATGCGGTGGTTTGTCTCGAAATGCATCCAGCCTATTATATCTTAGTGTTAGGTTGTGATTAGTATTGACATTCCAATCTAGCTTAAGAAGTATCTTGTCGTTTTCCGTTTTATGGAAATAATTTTCATATTCGCCCGTTACATAATTATAGACTTCCTTCATGATCGTTCTAATTTCATCCATTGTTGCAGCAGAAACGCGTGATTCACCAAATTGTATATTCCCATCTCTATCAGCTACAAAATTACTTGCGGGATCTTCTCTCCGCTCAAGCTCTCCACTGACAAAGAAAAACAATTTATTCTCAATGATCGGTCCGCTGAAAGTAAATCCTGACTGAGCAAAAGACAGATCAGGATTTGCACTTACTTCATTTCCTCTGACAGTATTGCCGACAAAACTTTCATTTCTTGTGTAACCATAAACCGATCCTTGAAATCGGTTTGTGCCGCTCTTGGTAACCGTATTTATACCAGCACCTGTAAATCCGCCCTCACGGACATCGAAAGGAGCAATCGACACTTGTACCTGTTCGATCGCATCAAAGGGTACCGGTTCGGCATTTGATTGTCCACCGGGAGCAGGGTCGTCCAATCCAAACGGATTGTTGAAATATGATCCGTCGAGAGAGATATTGTTATACAACCAGTTTTTTCCTCCAAAACTGAAATTGCCGTCACTCCGGGGATCCAATCTTGTCAGGTCTCTTGTGCTCCTCTTAATAGAGGGCATTTGAGCAACCATATCAGGATTGATAAATGTCGCGGCTCCGGTTCTCCCGCTGTTCATTACTTCATCCACTTCAGCAGTAACTAATACGCCGGCGACTTCGATAGCCTGTTGTGACATCCGAAGATTTATTTTTGCGGATTGACCAAGGCGAAGAAAAACGTTAGCCTCTGACTGATCTTGATATCCTATGTAGGTTACGGTGATGGTGTAAGGACCGCCGATTTTCATATTTAGGATGTCATAATGTCCGCTGGTTCGTACTGCAGCGCCGTATAATGTACCTGTCGGCTCATGAATCGCCACCACATTCGCTCCCGGCAGCGGATTACCGTTATTGTCACTAACGGTACCACTCAGATTGGCAGTAGTTAAACCTTGTCCAAAACTCATTCCTGGATTTGCGAAACCAATCCCGATCAATGTAATAAACGTAATTATCACTAATGGTTTCATCGCTAAACTCCTTTTAATTATAAGATGTGCTTCCATTCGTATATGCTCCCCGATCAAATCTAAATTTAAATATACTTTATGAAGTGTTCTTAATATATTACAGCTCTATATATAGTGTCAAGAAGGATATTCCACTTTCCGCAAATATTTTATCTTTGCAACAGGATTAATTACTTTCGTATTATTAATATCAATGAACCAAAGAATTAAAATTTGCTGCATTGCGAGCATTGAAGAGGCTAAAATGGCTATCAATTACGGTGCATCTGCTATCGGGTTAGTCTCGGAGATGCCCAGCGGACCGGGCGTGATACAGGAAGAGCTGATTACCGAAATTGCATTATCCGTTCCCAAAAGTATATCAACCTTTCTTCTCACAAGCAAGCGTGATACAGCCTCTATTATTGAGCAACAAAAACGGTGCAAGGTAAATACTATTCAGATCTGTGATAGTATAGAAGAGGGAAATTATACTGATTTCAGAAAAGAGTTACCGGAAATCAAAATCATTCAGGTTATTCATGTAGTGGATGAATCTTCTATTGATGAAGCAATTTCAATTGCTCCTCTGGTTGATGGATTATTACTCGACTCCGGAAACTTAAACTCCTCTGTCAAAGAGCTCGGAGGAACAGGAAGGACTCATAATTGGGCTTTAAGCAAAGCAATAGTAAAATCAATTCAAACTCCGGTATGGCTTGCCGGTGGATTAAATCCTGAAAATATCGTTGATGCAATTAATACTGTTTCTCCTTTCGGAGTAGATTTATGTAGCGGTGTAAGGAGTGACGGAAAATTAGATGAACTGAAGCTGGCTCAGTTTGTAAAAAATATTAACAGTATTTAGAATTCTTTGATAATATTGAATACGTCCTGAACTTTGAGGGCTTCATAATCAGGCTTCACACGCCAATCTGATTTGTCTATATCAGAACCGTAAAATGCGCCAATACTGAAGATCTGTAAATCTGTTGACTGCAAAATACTGTTGGCGTTAATGGCGCACTCAAAATCCGATTCATGGTCACCTATGTAAAATATTACTCCGCTTTTTAAATCGATTAATTCTTCTATGCAAATGATCAATCCGTCCGGTTCAGGTTTTTGCTTTTCAATTTCAACTTGTTCGTAGCCAACTATAAATCCAAAATATTTAATAAGATCTTCTTTTTCCAGGTGATGGCTAACATTACTTTTAGAATTTTGCGATACTATTCCTTGGGGAATACTCCCGAAGGACGATAATACTTGCTTGATCCCATCGAATACCATTACCGGAGTATTATCGCTAAGCTGATATTCTGTCCATAATGAACCAGCTTCATTTATTTGCTCTTCACTTAATAAAAATTCTTCCTGATAAAGTTTTCTCCAGTTTGAAGTCTTCATTGTTGCTCGGTGATACTTTTCCACGTCCTTCAATATCGAAATGTCATCCGGGTTTATTCTTGATATATCCTTTATGATACTCCTCGTTACAATAAGATTTTTTTGCCTTGTATCCGCTAACGTACCATCGTAATCCCAAATTATCGCTTTTAGATCACTGTTTACATTCATAGCAATTTCCTTTTATGAGTAGCCATTAATATAAGCGACAACAAGAATGATATTCCTGCCCCATATCCGAATACGCCTGTGAAACTTACGCTCTGTAGTATCGGTTGGCTAACAATCGGCGCAAGAAACTGAGCGAGGAATATCACAGATACCATTATACTTACGGAGCGTCCCCGATTCGATCCTTGCGTGGTTGTAGAAACCCAAACGTTTGTATTTGGTGCTAACAAACCCAGTGAGATTCCACCTATCAACATTCCACCGGCGAGAAACGTTAAATCCGCGAAAAGTGCTGTTATAAGATGATTGGCTCCTATGCAAAGAAAGATTATCGCCATAATTCCCTGAAATGTCATACGTGCTTTGATGCGCCAATAAAGAAGTCCAAAAAAGATGGCGCCGGTCGACTGGAGAGCCAGTGCAACTCCGACATAACTGTTGTTGGCTCCCAATTCGGAAGTAAGGAAAAATGGGAGGTGCACGGGAAAGAGAAATATCAATAACATAGCAGAGAATGAAATTGAGTTTATGATCAGTGTCAATTTCCACGGGAACGGCAGTTTAACATTCGGCAAATTCGCCACGAATTTTTCACCATCAATATTTGGCTCTTTTACAGCGAAGATTACTCCGGGAATAACAACAAAAGCATGTAGATGTATCAGAAACGGATATCTCCATCCTATATCGGCTAATATTCCGGACAGAACTAAGAAAATCAGACCGCCAATGCCCAATGCTGCACTTTGATAACCCATAAATCTGTGAAGCTTTTCCCCGTCGTAGAGATCGCCTATAAGTGTAATTATCCCGCTCATCAATCCTGCAGTGGCCAACCCCAGAAATGCACGCCCAACTAGTATTCCCGACAATGATTCCATCCAAAAACCGGAACTCCCCGCAACGCCATACAGTATCAGAGATAACAGGATAACCGGTCTTCTCCCCCACCGGTCAAGAAGTATTCCGGCGAATGGAGCTGTTAATGCTATTATCAGCGCTGGTATTGTCAGTGTGAGTTTTACGAAAAATTCTGAGTCGGACAAATGGTGGAAATAATCGCTCATTCCCGGCAGAGACGGAGAAATCCCAACCCCGGTCAGAACGAAGTGCATACTCCCCAGCATTATAGTAATATTACGGATTCTAACTTTATTCATTCGCTTAATGTAATCTTAATCAAAATTACATTGCAAAGAAAAATCAAAATTTTTGTGCTCCCGGAAGGAATCGAACCTTCAACAAACGGATTAAGAATCCGATTAATGCTCGTCTTCTACCATTTTTGTCTTTACTCTTCTAAGGTCAATCTGATTCGATATAGCTCGATCATCTCCGAAGTCTCCGCATTCAGTTCAAAAAACTTTACTGTAACTGACGGATTTGAACTTTCCGTGTCTATTTCCACTAAACCATAAACCGAAGTAGGACTCGGGGACGTACTCCCCGGATGCTCCCATTTTGCTCGAAATATCTCAATAATAAATCCTATCCAAGGATATTATCCTCCGATAAGAGACATACTACGGTCAGGCTGAACGAAATCAGG
>CBDUTM010000009.1:0-14021 GCA_965369985.1 uncultured bacterium
AGTGCGAAATCGAAAATCCCCCGCCTGACTTCTAATATTTTATTGTCCATACGGACAGGATATTACAATCACATCACGAAAAACGAAAGTATAATTAAAAGCCCGTAATTTTATTCACGGGCTGAATAATTGTATCCTAGTCAAAATTAATTCGATGCGAATTTCACCATTGAAACTTGTAACATTATATATGCTTCATTTGCCACGCTTCTGACAATATTATTGCTGTCATTCATTGACGAGTTTTTCAAAGCGATAATAGCGCTTACATCACCGATTCTCAAAAGAGCGATCGCGGCTGATGTTCTGGCAGAATATTTAATATCGTTTTGCAACATTGCAATTAGAGGCCTAACTGCTGAAGTATCCTCATATTCACCGAGAAGATATGCAGCGCTTGTCCTTAGCCCTAGATTCTCTGAACTCAGTATTTTGATTAAATTTTCAGTGTCGTATTCTTCTGCCGCAACGAGGTTGACCGCTCCCAATACCATCCCCGCCATCAATATGGCTGACATGACCCTGGCTTTCATTGCTTGCTTCATCATATTCCTCCGTATCCGTTTTTCAGTTGCTCCCATCTCGTTTCGCCTTATACCCGGTCGCATTTATTTGACAATAAATAATTCAAAAAGGTTTCTATGTTTTTCGAACTTACCGTCTTTATTGTCGTATCTACACATACGAATATAATAACAAATAGTTACTATAGAACTTTTTCAGTGAAAACTCAGTCTATAAAGGTGTGGAAAACAATACTATGGAAGATGGCGGACTTATAAAACAATATTTAAACGGCGATGTACGTGCGTTTAATCAGTTAGTAAGCAATTGGGAGCTGAAAATATATAATTTTATTTTTAAAGTTTTGGGGAAAAGGGAAGATGCCAAAGATGTTGCACAGCAGACGTTTATTAAGGTTTACAAAAACCTTAGAAAGCTCAAAAATCCCGACAAATTTTCACCATGGATATATCAAATAGCAATGAATCTCTGCCGGGACCAAATGAGAAAAGACAAACGCGCCCCTTCCACGTCAATTCATGGAAAAATCAGGACAAGCAACGGAGAGGAAATGGAACTTGCTGATTTTCTAGCGGATGACTCGGCATCAGCGGAAGATCCGCTATATCAGGGTGAAGTTGTGGAAATAATACGACGCGGATTGAATATGATCCCTGTTGAACAGCGAACAGTCATTATTATGAAAGAATATCAAGGTTTAAAATTCAGAGAAATTGCAGAGATATTAGAGGAGCCGTTAAACACCGTCAAATCCAGGATGTATTACGGATTGACCGCATTACGAAAGGCGTTGGCAGACCTCGAGATTGATAAGGAGGTTTTTCAGTATGAATTGTAAAAAGATGGAAGAAGTATTAGTTGATTTAATTTATAACGAGGTGAGCAAGAACGATGAAGAACTTGCAAAATATCATCTCTTGTCTTGCCGATCTTGCACGAAAAAATATAACAAATTAAAAGAAACTACTACTGCGCTTGCTCGATGGACTGAGGAGCAGCCGGAAATGAATCTTCTGTTTATCGAAGAAAGGGTTCCGCTTATTGAACGGCTGATAGGGAAACTTAATCAATTTGGAATTACTCCTCAAAGATTTGTTATAGGAGCTTTTACTTCTATCTTTATATTAGTATTGTTTACGGGAATTATGAGAACGGACGCTGTATATCACGACGGTAAATGGGAAATATCATTTGGAGACAATCCAAAGAGAGATGAATTCGGAAATGAAAATGCGGTTCTTGCTGAATTCAAAAAACTTCAGAAAGAAAATCTTGTTCTTATTAACAATATTCTCCTTAACAGCGAGCGAAGACTTCGGGAAGAAAATATGAACTCGGTAAGTATTCTGGCGAATGAATTTGCTAATCAGAGACAACAAGACCTGTTCTTGATAGGTAATTCGATCAATAAGTTGGCTCAACGTAATCAGGACCGCCAGGTGCAAACAAACCAACTTCTCAATGAGTTGTACCGACTTTCTTCGTACCAACCTAACAGTCAGGGAGGTTCCCGAAAGATCGAAGGGAATTAAATAGAGAAATGAAATTGAGATTTATTCAAATATTAACTACCTGTTTATTTATGGCATTTGCGCTTAACACGGCAGCAGCACAGCAAAATCGAAAGATCGACTTCGATAGGTTGAATGACGACATGTCAATAATGGAAGGAATAATCGACAAGTTGGTCGGCTCGGCATTGTCAGACAAATGGCCATCAAGCGCTCAGTCACAAGGATTTTATGTTCCTGAATACGGTTTAATTTTTTCTGTTCCGATAGCTAAATCTACATTGGGACCATTGTTCGTTTTTCCTTCGATGCCCAACGTCCCAAAGGCTAATGATTTTTCGTTTTCATTTAATTTGAGCGAGTTTGGCGGTAAAAAAAATAAGAAACAAGAAAAAGAGGTGATGGATAAAATATCATCTAAAGTTCAGGATTTTCTCGGTATTTATGCTGATGCTATCGGTCAGATGAAGCCCGACGATAAAATTTCGATCTATATATATGATAAATCCAGTCGCTCGCCGATACAACTGCATAGCGTATCAAAATCAGATATATCAAAGTTCCGGTCTGGTAAGCTCAGTGAAAAACAATTTAACTCTAAGATTCTTGTAACATCCCTCGAAGACAAGAATGAGATGCGATCACAAATTGATATATTGGCGTATGTATTGGATTCTGCAGTGAAAAACCAATCAGGATATAACAATGGTTTTGGGTATTCAGATCAAGGCGTTAATGGTATCTACCTGGCTGATTTCGGAGCATTGTTTCTTATTAAAACTTCTTATGGTAATTTTGGAGATAATTTTATCCTTCTTGGTTCTGATTTATTGAATATTTCTATAAATCAATTTGACGGGACTTCGGTTGACATTATCGAGAACATTTCCGGCGATAAGAATAGGAAGAGAATCTATGATCAAAAAAAGGAAATGCAAAAGCAGGCAGAAATTTATTCAAAAAAGATAAAAAACTTGAAAAATTCTTATTCCAAACTACTCGGCGATTACGGCAATACCCTTCGTTTAGTTAAAAATAATGAATGGGTGTGTGTTACAACCAACTGGTATAATCCTACGAATATCAAACACGCGGGCGCACCACACAATTCTCTCGTAATGAGAGTGCGGAAAAGTGATCTTGTTGATTACAACAGAGGAAAAATCTCAAACGAAGATTTTTTGAAGAAAATTAGATATACGGAATATTAATCTTCTTCTGATCGTACTTCTCTCGGATTCAAATAATAAAACTGTTTTAAAAATTCCCTTGACAAACGAATAGTAAAAATTTATATTCGTTACAAGTTTAGTAATAAACAGCAGGGGTTACGTGAAATAGGTGTTTCCCCCACACATATTTCGATACGTACTCCTGCCCCCATTAAAAAAGCCTTCCTTAACGGAAGGCTTTTTATTGAAAATTAAAATACTACGATACTGATGACAAGGCAGCTCCTTCATCATCAAATGAATCAAATACTCTATCCAACTTTGCGATCTTCATAAGTGACACCACTTTTGGCTGAGGATTTATCAAAGAGCACCTTCCGCCTCTTTCGGTAACCTGTCTTCTACCGAAAAGCAACGAGCTTAAACCGCTGCTATCAATTGATTGTACAGAAGAAAGGTTGAATAATAGATTGATGATATCCGGATTTTCCAGCAGAGTAAGCAATAGATCTTTCACGTCTACAGAAATTGAAGTAATTAATTTTCGTTCTTCTATCCTGAATATCAAAGTGTTTCCTTTTAATTCGTGAGTATATTCCATTTTAAGATCCCCGGATTTATTTTCCGCTAATTATTATCCTTTTAACATTTTTAAATGCTCAACAATTTTGGGCACAACTTCAAAAAGGTCGCCGACGATACCATATGTTGCTATTTTAAATATAGGTGCGTCAGCATCCTTATTTACAGCCACAATAACTTTTGATGATGACATACCTGCGATGTGTTGTATTGCTCCTGATATTCCACAGGCAATATATAAATTCGGGGACACTGTTTTACCTGTCTGCCCGACTTGTTCGGAATGTGGTCTCCATCCTGCGTCAACTACTGCCCGGCTCGCTCCTATGGCAGCGCCAAGCTCATCGGCAAGTTCTTCGGTAACGTTAAAATTTTCCGGCCCTCCCATTCCTCTGCCACCGGAAACAATGATAGAAGCTTCCGTCAATTCTGGACGTTCATCCTGAATATGTTCTAATTTACTCACCGGATCTTTGCTACTTCCCGCATCAACGTTGATCACTTCCGGTGTTTTAGCGTCAGCTGTTTCGGAAACAAATACATTCGGTCTGATAGTAATCATCTGCAGCTCATTCTCAAAATCCACCTTGATATTTGCCTTACCGGCGAATATCGGTCTCGTAGCTGTGATTTTTCCATTTTCAATTTCAATTGATGTGCAATCCACAGCCAATCCAACATCAAGGGTTGACGCTATTCGTGGAGTAATATCTTTTCCCATAGACGATGCTGAAGCAATGAACAGTGATGGGTTTATGTCCTTAATAATATTTACGATAATTTCGCTATACCTACCGCCATCATAGAAATTTAGATCGTTATCGTCAGCTATATATATCTTATCGACGCCGTACGACTCGAATTCATTTGACATATTTGAAATAGCGGATCCTATCAAGACCACACTTAGATCACCGCCGCTATCCGACAGCAATTTCCTTCCAAGAGTCACGCATTCAAATGAAGTGGATTTTAAAGCCCCCTCCCTTTGTTCAGCGAATATCAATATACCCGATGCCACTATCTCTGTTCCTCCTAAATTACCTTCGCTTCTTCTCTTAATAGTTTTACTAATTCTTCAGCTGCTTCAGGTCCTTCTCCGATTATACGACCTTTAGGTTTTGGTGGTGGAAGTTCAAGCGAACTTAATCGAATCTTCAGATCCGTAAGCGAAACTTCCTTCTCCTCAAGAGGCTTTTTCTTAGCCGCCATAATCCCCGGAAGGGAAGCATATCGCGGTTCGTTCAACCCTTTTTCTGCCGAAAATAGTGCAGGCAGATCGAGATTAACCGTCTCCGATCCACCCTCAATGTTCTTTGTCGCTATTGCGCGTTCGGAAGAGAGCTCAAGTTTCAAAATTGCCGTAACGGCAGGAATGCCTAAAAGATCAGCAATTCTGTTCGGAACTTGCTGATTATCACAATCTACCGATTTTTTTCCACACAAAATCACATCAAATTCCAATTCTTTTATCGCATTCGAAAGAAGCTTAGCAACAACTGATGAATCAACCAAACTGGAGCCATCGCAAACTAAATGAATGGCCTCATCTGCTCCCATTGCTAATGCTTTCCTGATATTTTGGGTTGCTGTAGCCGATCCAAGGGTTATAATTGTAACTTTGCCGCCATGTGCTTCCTTCGCTTTTATTCCCTCTTCAATTGCGAATTCATCATATGGATTTATTTCATAAATAATGTCAGATTGATCTATGGATTTACCGTCATCTCCAACAAGTACCTTTGTTTCAGTACTCGGTACAGATTTCATACAAACGATAATATTCAAATAATTCTCCGATTTCTCTATATTCTATTACGCTAAAAGCCCTTGAAAATTACTCAAAATACTCAATGAATTGCAAGCTCAGAATAATGAATGAAATGCTGCTATTTTTACAATATAGCCGGATCATAAAGGGCAACGCCCCTACTGATCATAAATCAAGCAGAGGCGCTCAGTGAGGGCCCAAATCCCTACTTAGGTAACAATTCCGTTTGGTACCCTCAGGCATCTGATACCGGGTTTGGATCCCACTTTTTCGATTTGCCTTGAGAGGAATGCCCGGATAAATTCTCCGAACCATCCATTATGGCGCTCCATATCAAGGCCACGGCCCTTTCAAATTGTTCAAAATTCAACTCCCCCTCAGGTCTGTTCTCATTCATGCTTGTAGAATGAATAGGAATTAAATCTTCTATTTTTAATAATTCCTCATCCTGCCCTGAATTATTAATCAATGTTATTATTTTATTTTTTTTATTCATCTTAATCACATCTCTTCTATAAATATTTATCGGGATGGAGCAAATATTCTGAATAGGATTAACGATTTATTTGCAAAAAGGACTGAAAATGTGGACAAATACTATCTTTTAGAGGGAATTAGCCCATTTTATAGATTTATTAACGAACCTCGAACAAATTACTAATGTTTTTTATTGTTAAACCCGCTTTGTGATTATAATGGACGGTGGATATAATAATCCAATTTAACCTTATAAGAAGAAGAAAAAAGTCCGAATCCGCCGATTATGTTACTCTCAGGCAAATAGTTTGGGTCTTGTGGTGGACCTTCGAGATTTAAAACATGATAATTATAATATCCTTGATCTAATGCAAATACTTCAAGTCGCTGAGGACCGTAAAAAGTATAATATATCCAACCCAATTTATAGACTGCATCCGTATCAACACTGTTGAACGAAATTTCACTTTTGGTCAGTATTCTATTCGCAATATCCAGATCATTATCATCTCCGATTCCCTCCCATTTAAATAGAAAAGCTTTTAAGTCATCGTCCTCGATAACCATAGTCTCTTTTCGTGCATCAAGAGCCTCGTTTACGAGCCTGATCATCGGTGGAAATAAATTTCCGTTCAACGTTCTAACCTTAAAAGAAAAAAGGTATGGATCTAAAAATTGCGCATCTTCACCTGCAGGAATATATTCAATCGAAGTATTTTGACCTATAAAAGGAGTAACTTCATATAATTCAATAGGAGCCGGAATAGTCGTAAAAGCTGTCACGGTTGGATGCTCATTATCATAAGCTTCAATGCTATAGGTAACTCCGCTCTTTACCTTAAATGCAGTGTCCGTGGATGAATAAATACCGGTGGATATCTCCGCTAAAGTATCAGAAATTGAATTATATTTTAATATTACCGTTGCCCCCGAAAGCAGGGTTGTCTGCTCATCAAACAGATCCTCAATTGAAGCCGACAAATTTAATGTTATCTTAACATTATCCGCACCCGACTCCAAGTTGGCATTCAACACTATCAATTCTTCAAACTGCTTTGGGTCAGGCAGGTCGAGCAAAGACTCACATGATAATGCAGTTAAGATTAAAAATAGTATGCTTATTACTATTGTTGATTTATTCTTCATTAAAATTCCATCCTAATTCCCAGAGATGGGATCAAAGGAAACCCCTCCAGATCATTCCTCTCTGGCGGTGCACCTTTTTCGACTTCATCGGTATTCCAAAAGACGGCAAAAACGTTTTTTCTGTTCATAACATTTACCATCTGGAAATAATAATCCAATTTCCAACTTTTGAATCGCTTATGTTTAGTCACACTGAAATCGATCCTATTGCTAAATGGAAATCTTGAATTATTTCTTGCGCCGGGAATAAGCTGATAGTCCGGAATAGTGTATCCCGGCTCCCAATACGGGTAAGTGCCTAATTGTTGAGTAAACGGAAGACCGCTGCTATATGTCCATGCAAATCCGAATTCAGTATTTGCTGATTTATTGAAGTTCAATACGCCCTTAAATACATTTCTTCGATCCCAGTTTGCCCAATATTTTGGTTCGTTCTCTATCTGTTTTACTACATATGAATAAGTATAGGAAAGATTTCCATTTAACCGGCCTGAGCTCTTTTCAAGGAAAAATTCCACTCCAAATGCTTCTGCATCAGTTTCGACAAACACGTCGCTTACGGTTGGATTGATTATTTGTTCATCAAAAGTCGCCACCTGTGGACGACCAACCAAAAGATTATGCATGTTTTTATAATACGGCTCGAGAGTAAAATTTATATTTTCAGTCAGTTTAGTTTCAAAACCAAACATGATTTGATCAGCAAATTGCAATGGAACTGATTCGTCGATAGCAAACCATTGATCAATGATCGTAAAAGAAAATTCATCATTAAATGTATAGATATATTGGTAATATCGACCTATGGAAAAATTTAATGCGGTTAGTGAATTCAACAATTTTTTAACTGATAACCTTGGCGAAAAAGTTAAATTATCAACAGCATTGTTGTAATAAGTACTTCTGAGACCGGTTTGAAGTATCCAGCCGTCGGGATTCCATTTTGAATTAAAATACACTGCTGAAAATATCGGTTTCTGTATAATTCGGATTAATTCTCTATCATCAAACGTCTGTTTAAATTCGACGTTGAGGTCTTTAATTTCAGCTCCAAAATTAATCTGATGATTTTCAGTTCTGAAATAAGTCAAATCTCCTTTCAAGGTCAGATCTCGAACCTTATCCAGCCCTTTTAGCGCATCATCTCCGCCGATGTTGAAATTGGCCTGAAATTTACTTCGTGCTCTCATAAAGGTAGAGAACAGTCTATTACTAAACAGATGTCGCCAGCGGGTAGAAAACGTTTCGTTTCCCCAGTCAATAAGCGCCGTGGCTGCTTTCCAATCAAGGACATCACTTCCGAAATAGGCTGAAATCCTCAGCCTGTCGTTGGGAGTTATGTCCTGATAAAGGTTTGCCTGAATATCAAAAAAATAATATGGAAAATCAAAATCGCTGATACCGAGTTTACGGGCACCATCAAGCGCTTTATCTATATAGGTCCTTCTGGCAGCAAATAACCATCCGCCATTAGCAGTAGGGCCTTCGATCAACATCTTCGATGATATTAGACTGATTTCACCGGAGCCTGCCATACGCTTGCTGTTACCGTCTTTTGTCTTAATATCAAGTACGGAAGAAAGACGTCCGCCAAATTCCGCAGTATAACCTCCTTTGATAAGCTCAGCTTCACGAAGCCCGTCGGTAATAAATGTGGAAAAGAATCCGCCGAGATGAGAGGGATTATATACCGTGATCCCATCAAGCAATATCAGGTTTTGATCCGTGTTTCCTCCGCGCACTATCAATCCTGATGAAAAATCATTTTGAGACATTACTCCGGGCAAAAATTGTAGTGCTCTGAACAGGTCAACTTCCCCAATTTGGGGAAGCGTTTTTATCTTTATAGGATTTATCGATACGGTGGAAGTTTTGATCGTTTTCTCAAACTCAGATTTTTCATCTGTCACCACAACTTCCCTGCCTATTAAATCCTTCTTTGTTAATTCAACATTTTCCAGTCCGCTATACCCCGGCTGCACATTTATTATTTTCTCAAATTTAGCATATCCGATATACGTTATTAAAAGAGTATATTGCCCCGGAACTATCTTAGGAACTGAGTAAAATCCTTCAATGTTGCTAACGGTACCGAACCTGGTACCTTTCAAGAATATATTCGCGCCGTAAATATACTCCCCTGAACCGGCATCCGTTATAGTACCATGGATCGAAACCTCGCCATCGGCATCCGGAACTTTGAATTTCACGATTGCAGCCATTACCGAATCGGTGATGAATATTGATAATACAAATATTATCAGCTGCTTTCTGATTTTATTCAATTTAACTCAATCATAAGCAGCTCTATCAGGGGCAGTTTTTTCAAATACATCTTTAAGCAGAGCTTCTTCTTCAGATGACATTTCGACATCACGCCGCGCCATTACCAATCGGGCAGTTGCAACCGCTTTGTCGATCTGATGAGTTGTCATTTTTTCTGCTCCGCCCCACGAAAATGACGGTACGAATTTTGGTGGGAAACTGCTTCCGAAAATGTTGCTCGAAATACCCACGTGGGTACCGGTATTGAACATTGTATTGATGCCTGATTTTGAATGGTCACCCATTACGAGTCCGCAAAACATTGTACCGGTGTCCAAAGATTCACCTTCAACATAGAACTTTACATTTCCATAATTGTTTTTCAGGTCGCTACTGTTGGTGTCCGCACCAAGATTAACCCACATTGCCAAATAAGCATGACCTAAAAAACCATCATGTTGTTTGTTCGAATAGGAGTGAAATATAGCTTCTTCTACCTCACCGCCGACCTTACAAAAATCGCCGATAGTCGTACCTTCATAAATTTTAGCCCCGGCTTTTATGATACTGTTTTTTCCTATATACAGAGGACCCTGGAGATACGCGTTTGCCATTATGTGCGCATCGACATCAATAATGATCGGACCATCTTCTGCATCGAGCATTACCCCCGGTTTTATTACGGCTCCTTCTGCGATATAAATATTTTCATCGTTGAGCATATTAACGCCATTGTGAACCTTGCCGTGGATTCCCGGACCTTCAAATTCCCGGATTATTTCTTTTCCATTTTCAAGAAACAGATTCCAGGGAAAGTTGATCCAGGTACATTCTATCTCTTTTTCAGGAAGATCAGGAAAATCCTTTCTGCTTAAAAGATTTCCCTTTGCCGCCCTTAGCTGATCAATGTTACTCCCGGACAGCACGGCAGCTGCAATAACACCATCCTTTAAATAAAGTGCATTTTCAGAATCATCAATACTTTGGAGAACAGATTCGGTGATTATACTTCTACCGTTAATTAAAACATATTTATCGGCAGAATAACTGTTTATTTCGGCTTTTGGATTTTGTGCCATCATAACAGCAGCTAATTCTTCACGGCAATGAAGCGTTTCAAATTCTTCTTCAAATATGTTCCGGTATTTTTCTCTGATAGTTCGTATGCCGAATATCAGATCATATACAGGACGCAAGTGAACTAATGGATTCAGCCGTCTTGTATATTCGTCTTCAAATAACAGTAATCTCATTATTCCCCATTTAGGTGGTATCTACGTTGCGTCTATATTTTTTGTTGCAGTTTCTTCAATCCTCGGCTCGGATCATCGTTTGGTTTTTTGTATAGATTCAAGAGGGATTAGATTTGTGTACTCATCCCTGATGGTTCTGTAGATTTTTTCTAAGTTAGTATGAATTCCTCGCATTTCGAGCACTATATTAAAGAAATCATCCGATCTCTCCGATGCAAATCCGATAAGTAACCGGTTCCCGAGTTTTTTACACAAATATGCCGAGTATAAACAAAAATTTGTGTTCAAATCCACTGTGAGATCGTATTTGGAAAATCCCTGATCATTGATCCACCCGGATTTCGGTATCTTCCAAAAGCCGATATCAGATTTTTTTAATACTATCTTTCTTGCGTTCGTTTCCTGTTGAAAAGAATCGGCGTTTTTTTCCGTAAGTAATATAGTTATCCGGTTAGAAACTTCTCCTGAGAACACACTTTTAAATACGTATCTTGCAATCCTGAATTGCTTTTCATCTTCAGGCATGCATATCAGTATTCCCGAACTTTCTTCGATGCTTTTCCCAATGGAAATAGGAGAACGTAATTCATTCTCCGTGCGAGAAAATTTTCTTATCGCATAGATTGCGATGTCTTTTTTGATAGATGTTAAAATAATTTTTCTATTGTTTATTCATTATCTGAGAGAATATAATAAATCGCAAGGTCGGATGAAAATAAAGTTAAACATTGAATTGTTAATATATCATTTCGATTAACGTTCTACCAACAGCTCCAAGACTTTCAGGGCTACACTTATCGGGAGTATCCTGAGAACTATGCCAGAGATCTACCCCTCCCTGAACATAGTCAAAATCAATTATATCTATTGCCGAAATACCCGCATACTTAAATAGCATCGTGTGGTCATCTTCAATATAAAAACCAAGTCGTCTTTTAAATTGATATGCTCCTGCGCGTTCTGCAGCGCTCCAAACTTTATCCACTAATTTTTTGTTTCGATCATAAGAATATCGCTCGATGGGCAGCTCAAGTTTTGCATCACCCACCATATCTATGATCACCGCCCATTCGGGTTTGGTTCCTTGGAAATTTTGGCTAAAGTATCTCGATCCTAAAAAATACCTTTCTAAATCATTTTTTTCTCCGAAGTCTTCACCATCAAATAAAACTATATCCACTCCAATAGCTGGCGTATTCAAGTTTAGTATGCCGGCGAGCTCCAAGAGCACTGCCACTCCGCTTGCGCCGTCATTTGCGCCCAATAAAGGATCATTTCTTTTTAACGGGTCTAAGTCGTTATCCGAACGTGGTCGTGTGTCCCAATGCGCTCCCAATAAAGCTCTCTTAGGGTTCGACAGATTAAAAGATGCTATAATATTTGTTAGTTGGTATTCTCTGTTCGTGGCGCTGTCTACGAAAGAAAAGGATTGCAATATAAGCGTATCAGCCAATGAACCCAATTGGGATGCCAGATATTCAAGAGTGTTTTTGTGTCCGGCTGAACCGGGGTTTCTAGGACCGAAATTAGTTTGTTCAACTAAATAATTAAACGCATTTTCACTATTAAACTCTGGTTTTGATTTGCCACATGACAGAGTAATGGTAAGATAAATCAGGGATATTAAATAAAGTGGTTTTCTGGAAATTTCCTTATCCTCTAATTGATATGTTAACTGTTAAACCAAAATCCTTAAAGCTAGTGGTCCCGTTTAGTGTTTTTGTTTCTCCCATCTCAAAAAAGATTCCCCCATTAAGTTTTGCGTTAAACGAATAATTCATCTGGGGTTGCAGTGACCATCGGTTTGATTTATTTAATGGAGCATCTTCGACTGCTGTAGAACCCGTTCGAGAACTGGTATTACTCGTTCCACGGTTATAATTTAATGATAATGTCACCTGGTTATCAAGTTTGAAATCCCTGAAGAAAAAGATCGGTAATTTGAATCCTCCGCGCCGTGAATAATTGGCTGTCACTGACAAATTTGTAGTGTTAACAAACAGCGAACCATCTTTAATTCCGAAAAAATTAGAAACGGACGATGAACTGTTATACCTGACGGAGGCCGATATATCTCCCTTAAGGTTTAAGTTCAGACCCACTAACGGTTGCCACGATTTAGAATAATTCCTGCTCGTAACTTCACTATTTACAGAATCTATCCTTGAGTCACTCGTTCGAACAATCGTCTCTAATATCTTCTCGTTTTCTTTTCCGCCGAATCCATGTTCTAAGCTTATTGAATTTGCTATTTTGGAAAGGAAGGAAAATTTCTCAATTCCCGAAAAACGTAAATTCCACGTTGGAAACGGGAATCCTTCATTACCGAGCTCACCAAGCGGGAAAAAGTCTCTGGATTTAGTAATATTCAAATTGCTGGCAGAGGTTTGACTTTTTCTTTCGTTTTGTCCATAAGAAAAGTTCACTGTCAACTTTCGGCTTATATTTAAACCGCTTTTTGTCGTTATATTAGTGAATTCAGATCTCGTATTTTCAGACACTATAAGAGAATCTTTCACCAAATTGGGATTATCTGTAAATCCCAATTTATACGCCAATGACGGCTGGCCGAATACTGCCGGATTATTAATATTTGTGCTTCTGGAAATATTAAATGTAACCGGTTGAAGTTTTTGAGAAAGCCCTGTAAATAAATCTCCAAACGTCAGTTTTTTCTTACTGCTTTTTCCCGTCGCATCTTCCTTTTGCTTCGGTTTCTTTCTTGTTCTTCTACTTGCTCTTTTTCTTTTTGCTGGTTTATCCTTTACATTCTTTTTCGGAGTTAAAAATGACACAAACTTTTTCAAATTAAAATTCAGATTTGCGTTAATTTGGTTTTGGCTTGAGACATCATTACTTTGCAGTTGCCTTGCACGTTGTAACTGAAGTCGATAATTATTGCTATAGCCAAAACTTGTTTGGAGCCAATTAAGAACCTTCGGATTCCACTTTGCAGCAAAAGTTTCATTCGCATTTGTGAGCGCTCCAAAATTACCAGAAAATAGCTCTGATTTAGAACCTCTTAATTCACTTAAATCGTTATTCCATTCTCTTCCATATTCAAAATTCATTGATTTAAATAATGGGAACCCCGTATTCAGATTTCTTAGCATATTAAATTTATACGATTCGGTTCGCTTGCCTCTTCGTGGGATTGAGCTACTTTTTGATTCAGTGGCTTTTAAACTCCAGTTAAACGAATTCGGATAATAATTAAACTTTTGGTCACTTAGTTTCCCCCCAAACCATGGTATGGACTTCGTCCAAAAAAATGGTCTTAAGTTTGATTTCTTCTTCACCGGAAGTCTATAGGAAAAAG